>JAACEJ010000555.1 GCA_011682565.1 Actinomycetota bacterium
CGATAGAATTGAAAAAACCGACAGTAAATCATAAGGAACGTATCATTGACGAATTTGTTGGCCATTTCGGTGAAAAGGATATACGCACTTTTAATGAAAAAGTGGCAATAGATTACAAGGAATTGTTGCTGAAAAAGACTTTTCGGGGGAATCCAATTTTGAAAAAAACTGTTAATAATATGCTGGCCACAATTCGGGATTTTCTTGTTTGGATCACACAGCAGCCAGGTTATCGCACAAATTTTAATCACTCACACATTCTTTATTTAAATTTAGGACGAGCGGTCACCAGAGCAATAGAATCTTCTGAAGAAATCAAAAGGATTCCAAGTCTTGAATATGTGAAATCATTAATAAAATCAATCGATGGGAAATCAGAAGTTGACTATCGGGATAGGGCTTTGATAGCATTAACATTATTGGGCGGATTTCGAGGCGGCACACTAACATCCATACGAATCAAAGATATAAACCTTGCGGATTTAACGGTAACTCTAGATACGTTGGATTTTGCATCCATGAAAGGAGACGCCAGCAATGTTGTAAGATTATTAGTTTTCAAAGTTTGGCTTTTGGAACCAGTGAAATTTTGGCTTAAATATTTGGTGGATGAGCTGAAGTATAAGACGAAGGATCCTTTCTTTCCGATGACCGACGTTTATGCAAATCGCGATCACTTCACGGCTGAAAAAGTAAAACCTAATTTCTGGAAAAACACTTCAGCTATTAATGGCATATTCAAAGATAGGGCGATGTCAGCAGATCTACCATATTTTCATCCTCATAGTTTTAGAAGGCTAAATTATACCTTGGCAAGGAAATACTGTACAACGATGGAAGAGTTGGCTGCCGTTTCAAGAAATCTGGGCCATGTCCACATTGACACATCCGACGGATATTATGGCAACATCCAATTGGATACGCGGTTGGAGATATTATCGGAAATGGATTTTTCGCAGGAGCCTGATCAACGACGAGATAACTATGATCTAAATGAGTTGGCTGATCTGATTGCGGAAAAAATCAACAAACAAAAGGAGACAACATAATGTCTGAAAATGTGAAAAAATCCCTGGATAAAAAGGAAGGAATCAAGGGTTTTGTCAGAGGAAAAGTGGAAGAGTATAACCTAGAAAACGGCGCACAAGCCTGTATCGATGAAGTTGAAACTTTGCTCGAATTTCTTGAAAATGAGTATTCGAATAAGTGTTTTTACTTAGAGGAATTGCGAGATCATTTGACGGAATTATTTTTAGAATAAAATCCGTAAAACTGATACGATATATGACTTCCTTGGATGTGCAAAAAAGCCGATTTTTCCGGTATATGTGCAGTGAAAAGGAAGGGTGTCAAATAGCTCTGAAATTGAGCTGAAATTACCCAAAAAATGGACCGGATCGACCAAATCCTACTTAGGCTGAGTTCAATTGAGTCGCGGCTAATAAAAAAGGAAAGCCGTTGGATGACAATAAAACAGTCGGCGGATTATCTCCAGATGTCGGTTCGGTCCGTACATCGATATCTTGAAAAGGGGCTGATACCCCAGCGTGGGATCGAAGGAACTGTCAGACTTGATAAACGGGATTTAGATGCGTTGATTCTCTACGGCAGACCTTGGAAAAAACTCATAACCCGGCAGAAAGATGAAATCAAAGCAATGGACCTGTAGGTTATTGAGCCCCGACGGGAAAAATGGTTTGAGTACCCGAGAAAGACACCCAATCAAATGCCCCTTTAACGCCACAGAAGGGGCATTTTTTAATAATATAAACTTTGAAAGGAGGCTAGCATGGCCTATTTATGCAAACGAGGCAGCCGCCGGAATTGGTATGTTGGTGTTTGGCTGCGCTCGCAACAACGAAAAAAATTCATCACCACCGGCACGACCAACCGAAAACAAGCAGAGAAAATGCTTCAGCAGGTCCAGGCGGCTGAAAGTATCGCCAAATCCAAATCGAAGGCCTTGGAAATTATTTATGAGGAAAACTTGATGGATCAGGGGTTGATTAATGATCTGAATGAATTCAGTGAAATTCAGGGACAACTAACGCTGGAGGAGGCTTCCAAACGCTTCTTAAAATCAAAAGAAAATGCAGTCGCCACTGGAACATTGAAAAGTTATGCAGTATCTTTAAAAGATCTGCAGGCTGCCTTAAGTCCTGGTACACCTGTTATTAACATAAAACGAGGCGATTTTGACCGGTTGGTTGCCTATTTGATCGGACATTACAATATTTCCACCACAAATATCCGGTTGCGGTCGATTCGGGCTTTTGTCCATTGGCTCCTGGAATTTGAATATTTGTCCAAAGTACCGTTCAAAATAAAACAGCTGAAGAACGATAAGCTGCCCAAGTTCCTCACTCCCGACGAGATTACCGGTATTTACGCCCAGGTCACCGACCCGGTGATCCGAGCGGCGTTTAAAGTGTATGAGCATACAGGGATAAGACTTGGCGAGCTTTTTACCAGCGAGCTGGATGGAAATTTTCTCAAAATCAAAGGGAAAGGGAATAAGTGGCGGATCGTACCGCTTCCCAGAGATGTTCGCGATGATTTTTTGGTAGCAGTGGCAGCAAGGGTCAGCACATACACAATAACCCACCAGTTCACGGACTGCTGGAGAAAATCGTTGTTACAAAGGCACCCGGAAAAACTGGCTGATGGGGGGCTAAACGAAATGACTAAAAAACAGATAAGAGACATGGCATTTGAAATTCTGGGAGAGAAGTACGCCAAGGCGAATAACATTGAAATACTCACCGAGGCGGATAAACGGGAAGCCCGTTCAAACGCCAAGACGCTTCATTCGTTTCGTCATTCTTTCGCGTTGAAGACCTGGCTGAAAAGCGGAGACATCTATTTTGTAAAGAAACTCCTGGGCCATTCCACGGTGAGCGTCACCGAGGTTTATATGCGGTTTCCGACCGAATATTTGAAACAGGTATTTCAAACGTAAAGTACGTGCACACAAAGGTGATCCAAAATAAGGTCCCGCATTGCCGGGGCTTTTTTTTGGGTCCATACCTTTTGAATAAAGTATGAAAATCGATGGGAAAAATTAAAAATTTACAAATCATAGGTCTAGTGGTCTTTTAACAAAATATTTAAATGTAAAGCAATACTCTTATGCTTTTTTTATAAACGGCTTATATCGGTTTTTGAGAGAATTATAATACTTCCCTAAAACTTTTCGATATACACCCGGAGCCGTCTGAAATTCTATGTGATTTCCCATTATCTAATTCCAACAACTGCCTAATTTACCCTCTACATCGTAATTCTATTGAAAATCATCCTGGTATATTTTGACAAATGTAGGAAATCATCAGGGGCTGTCGGGCACGGTTATTAGGACTTCTGAACAGATTCTTTTAACGGTTTGTGGTTT
>JAACEJ010000556.1 GCA_011682565.1 Actinomycetota bacterium
GTTGGTGCAAAACACCAGGGTGGGCGTTTGCAGCCCCTCCTCTCGCATCTGCAGCGATGCATCGCAAAAGGCAAAAACCTGCTCCAGGTAAATATAGCCGTTGGTGGCGTCAAAATAGACAAAATCGACGCCGGCGTCTGCAAGCATCTGGATATTTCGGCGAATGACCCAGGGGTCCTCGGCGCGGTAGTAGCCGGCCTCCGGCTCGCCCCACCAGTGGAAAGCGCCGTGCGGCCCGTACTGAGGATTGTCCGGATTTTGTCGGATCAGTTTCGTAAGATCGTAAATCGCCGTGGCGTTGTGCGAGCCGTGCCAGAGAAAATAAAATACGCCGACGTATTTCTCGCCGCGCGGCGGCCCGGTTTGTTCGGGCATGGGCAATTCGCGGCCCAGGGCGTCCGTGGCCGACCAGTTGGCATTGCCAAGCTGAAGGGGCGGCGTGTTTTGAGCGCTTAAAAATGTGAACCAAAGCAGAAGCAACAAACTGGGTGTAGCAATTTTTTTCATTTCTTTCCTCCGAAATTAGATTAAAAAATCCAAATCACAAACTTCAAATCACAAATAAATAATAAATTCCAATTCTCTAAAAAACAAACCAATGTTGTGATCTTGGATATTGGCTTATTGGAATTTATTTGATTTTTGGTGCTTAGATTTTGTAATTTCTTGTAATTTATTCTAAAACTTCAAGCACCAAATCACTTTTCACAGACATATTTTATCAACGCCTCCAGATTAATCGCGCTCTCCCAGGGCCGACAGCGCGTGCCCTGCGGCTTGTCGTCAATATAATATTCGGCCCATGCGCCCACAGGATCGACGATGGAAAGGGTCTTTTGATAGAGTTCGTCGGCGGCCGGATGGTCCATTTCCGTCAACGCATACAAAAGCAAACCGTAATCGTATCCCACCAAACGGGATGCCGCGGCCGCGCTATCTTGTCGCGAGTGCAGACTGCCTGTTTCTTTATAATTGCGCACAATCTGATTGACAAGCGGCGCCAATTCTTTTTGCTGAAACAAAGAGGAGTGAAACCAAAGGGGCAGCAGGCTGACGGAAATCAGGTCATAGGCTTTGGGCGCAACCGCCGGATAAGGACCCAGAGCGAGACAGGCTGCGCAAAGATAGCGATTATTTTCATTCCGTTCCGTCCAGCAAATGCCGCCCAGACGATTCATTTCACAATCTTTGTTTTCCTGAAATCGCTCGCAGACGCCGTGTCGAAATCGCGGCAATTCGATGAGCTGCGCCCGTTGGGGATTGTTCGTCAACAGTTGTCCATCGCGCCAGAAATTTTGACGGTAGCGACTTTTTGTTTTCTGCAGGATTTTCAAATTCTCCGCCAGCACATTCTCCGTCCACAGGTCGTGCTTTTTCACCCAGTCCAAAAGCTTGTTGCCGCCGTCGATGAACAGCATGGTCGCTTCGGCGGAGCCGTCATTCAATGTCGATCTGGGCAGAATGCCGCCGGCGACGTAGGTCTCATCGCCGTTGAACGGCAACATGCCGTCGACCAGATTCTTCTTTTGCGCCTCCCAGGCCCATTCGAGCATGGGGAAGATGGTGGAAATAAATTCCGCATCGCCCGTCTTTTCAAAAAGATCAAAAGCCTGCAAAATAAGATAGCCGGTAATTTCCACCTCGTCGTTTTCATGGATGTGAAAGATGCCGTCCACGCCGATGGCCTGGGCGTTATGTATTTTGCCATACCGCTGCCAGATCCGCCAGTAAAAATTCAGGATGGATTTCGCTTCCTGATGATAGCCCAGGGCCAGCAGTCCGCATGCTACGCCGTACTGATCCCTGACATAACCCAGAGGATAGGGGTAGCCGGCCATCACCGCGCCCTCGACGCTTTGCTGCGTTTTGATCATCACGGAAACGTCGTCGATCGTTTGCAACAGCTTCTGCCGCCGCGGTAAATCCGCGGGTAGTTTTTGCTTGAAATCGATGCGCCTTTTCGTAAATCGCTGCCAGCAGGCCCGCGTGCGTTGCAGCATGGCGGCATGAGACAGCGACAGCGCTATCCCGGTATTCGTGATGGTCTGCGGATATTCCGGCCCGCCGATGAAATAGAGATTCGATTCCCCCGGCGCAATTCGGATTGTATAGTTTTGCTCGTTACCCGGCGCGTGTTCGACGCTGACCGCACCCTGCCAGGCCATTTGCTGAAACATGACGCCGGGAAAAGTATATGTTTGATAAATCCTTGCCCCGGGCGCTGTTTGCAGCAACAGGCCGCCCTGCTGCTTTTTGGCATCGAATCGATGGCTGTTATCGATGACATGCACATAGTCACGCAACGTCAACTGAAAAGCAAGCGGCGCCTCGGTCTGGATGTGACGGACAAAACAGGGAATTTCCGCATCGACATAATCGACGATGGCGCCCGCTTTTTTGCCGTTTATAAAAATCACATGCGTCCATATTGCTGCGCCCGGCTCACGCGTCGAACGAATCTGCGCCGGCTTTTCCGTATGCAGCGACATCTGCAATAAAGAAGGCGCAGAATAAGGAGAGCTGTAGATTTTGATAATATCCGGGCCCTGCTCATAGACGCACATTTTGCCGTTGCCGAGGGAATGTACGGCGCCGTCGTCCTGGCCGGTGTTTTTCCACAACCGCGTCTGCGACAGAGATGAGGCTTGCGGCAGCATGATAAAAAAATATATAATAAACATTGAAAAGCAACGGTGCTGTATTTTCAATTTTCCCATGAATAGTTCCAACATGATAAAAGCAAATTCGACCTGTCGGTTTTTAATGAATCTTAAAAGGAACGTCAACTTTAACAGGGATTGGATTGGCAAGCAGTTTATCCAATTCCGTAAAAGAGAGTGGGTAACGGGTGACGACTCTGTCAGCTTTGCATGTCAAAACGTGGGCGCCTTTGTGAAGGGAGGCGACAGAAATTTCAGTAGATGTTCCGGTTAAATTTCGCTTTACGGTCTGTCCATCGATATCGATGCTAAACTTTTCCGGCTTTACTCCGCTTACAGCCCATTCAACAGTAATTTTGGGTTCAGTAACCACGGCATTCCTGAGCGGACTGGCCACGGTCAAAACAGTGCAGTCCTTTGCCTGGCCATTGTAAATATCAATGAGAGCCCGGGTGAGGTTTAGAAAATAGAATCCCCACCCTCCGTGGTCGCCGCGAAATCCGGCGGCGGTCAGAGATACCGGCTCAATATCATCGCTCAGTTCGACGCTGTAGCTGTCCAAATAGATATCTTTATTGGGACCAAGACCATGTCCCGGCGGCTGTCCTGCGAACTCGTTAAACTGGTGCAGCAAGATGACCTTGGGCCTGTGCTTCATGGCGACATTAAAAGTTTCCACATACGTTGCTCCCCCGCGTCGGCCATGCGCGCCCAGGCCTGTCCACC
>JAACEJ010000557.1 GCA_011682565.1 Actinomycetota bacterium
GGCTTGTAATTAATTAATGATAATGTTCTGGAAAAAGCATTATTTGCTTGACATTTTTTAAAAGTTTTTGTTAATTCAATCAATGTAATAAGTTAGGCTGGATGCTTTGAGGTAAAAGGAACGGATCACATTATGAATATTCTTATAGCACATTCAAATCCTTCCTCCCTGGAAGCGACTCGTGAGATTTTGCAGTCCATGCGTGCTGATTATAATACTGAAGGTGCAGCAACCTTAAGCGAACTCGAGGAGAAAATATCACAAAAAGAATTCGATGTTTTGCTCGTCGACCATGATTTGGAGAAAGGAAACAATAATTATCTTTTCGAGGAGTTGAAAAAATACACAACAAAATGTGCTGTTATTTTGACAATTCCCGAAAATGAGGAGGAGCTTGCCAGGCGAGCCCGAGACGTTGGAATTTACAACACGGTAAATAAGACAAAAGGATATCTGACGAAATTGTCGGATACCCTGGATCGTGCTTTTGAGTATAAAAAAAATAAAAGATTCCAGGCGGAGGCGAGTACGGTAGCTAATAACAAAAATGGAGAGGCTGAAAAGGTGGAGAGTGAGCGGAGCGGAGGTGTTGGTTACTTCATTTGTGACCGTAGAGGGAGATTCTTGTCAGCCAACAAGATTGTGCAGAATCTCTCAAAATATTCAGAAGAGGAACTGCTGGAACTTCTTCTTACCGATTTAATATCGGACGAGGATAAAGAAGGCTTTTTTCGCAGGATTCTGGAAGACTCACAGCAAAGCGCAAATATAACGTTTACAACCAGTTTGATCGACAAAGTCGGAGAACACCATCCTGTGGAAATGAGACTTCGGACATTAAGGGATGATAACGGCCGCGGGCAGATTATAGGTTTTCGCGGCAATGTTATTCAAGTTCCGGAGGCAATGGAAGTCGAATCGCACAAGGCACACATCGACCAACATAATATGATCAATGAACTCATTGATGTTATTCGGCTGAGTTATTCGGAACCTTTGCCTGTTCTGATGAACAGAACGGCCGAGATTATTTGCCAGATATTTGGTTTTAAGAGATCGACAATTGCCCTGCTTGATCGGCGGCGGCACGTTTTTGTAAAACAAGCGATGGTGGGATTCTCCGATAGCAAAGATGGCTCGATCGAAAAGCGAGCGGTCGAAGTGCCGCAGGATGTCATCGATCGGGTGTTTTCAGACCGCTTTAATGTCAAAGTGATTTATCATTCACAAGACCAACGAGGTACCAGGGGATACCTTAGTCCCGGCATTCTTGAGAGACGTACGCAAAAGCGCCGTCCCGAAAGTCAGTGGCACAAACGCGATCTCATCCTCATCAATTTAACCGATTATAATGACAACACATTCGGCTATATTTCTCTGGATGAGCCGGAAGAAGGGTTGGCGCCCACAAGGTCTGCTTTTTACAACCTTGAGATTTTCGGCAAGTTTGTTGCGATGGCGGTTGAAAATTATTATCGTATATCCATGATGGAGCGGCGCAATCGTCGGTTAAAACAAATACTCGTCACCAGCAACATTTTTAAACTTTATCTCAGCCTCAGTGAGCTTTTAAAAGAAGTTGTCTGGTCGGTAAAGTTTTCTCTTTCTTTCAATCTCGTTTCGCTGGTTCTCATCAGCAAAAAGTCCGGTCTGTTGGAAACAAAATCCGTTGCTTGTGATGACAAGATCAAGCTGCTTCAGGTGAAAGAATTAACTTTTGATCTCAAAGAATTTGGTGAATTATTAAAAGATGAATATCGCCGTGGCAAGTCTTATTTCATTCAAAAGGAAGAGCCTATTTTGCGCCATCTGAAACGAATTTATTACGGCGTTGAAACGAACGGGCGCTACGAGAATGGCTGGCCGCACTGGGCTATGATTCTTGTTCCCATCAAGTCACGAGAAGGGAAAATTATTGGTTTCCTGATGGTAGACGATCCGGATGATATGCGCATGCCGAATTCTGAGACAATGCACATTCTGGAAATTATGGCAAATCAAATTGCTATTGCAATTGACAACCGTGTGTTATATGTTCAGGCCAAAGAGCATTCTGCTGTTGTTGAGGAACCGGTCAACAATCATGTACCGTTGGATATGAACTCGCAACAAGAGTTTTATGACGAGGAAGAGGATGGTGATATTACGAAAGGCGGATTAAAAAAGTTAGTTGAACGATTTTTAAGATAAATTGGAACACAGCGCCCCCTGATGAATTTAATGAAGAAGGGGTAAGAAGATGGAAAGGCAGCAAAAACAATTTGACCGTGACCCCGTGGAATAGATAGTGCTAGGGGTCGCGGTTTTTTTATTTTGACAGAAAGGACTTTGAAAAGTGGAGCGTCGGGAGTTTATCCAAAAGTCAGGTGTTTTAACAGGTGGGATTGCGCTGGGATTAAGTGGAAAATGCGAGAGTCGATCTGATCTCAAAAATCCATCTGTTGTGTACGGCGGGGAAAAATCCCGCGTCGGTATTTCGCATCGTGCTGATCTGCGAAATACAAACTCGAGCATTCAGGGAGAAAAGGTGCAGCGCTTGCTGGATGCAGCCATTGAAAACCTTTATCAGCAGAAATATCCAAAAGTGTGGTCGCAGCTATTCGATAAAAATGATGTTGTGGGATTAAAAATAAACTGCCTTGCCGGCAGAGGACTTTCCACGAACGCCGAACTTGTGGATTCGGTCATCGAAAGACTGCGTGAGGCTGGTGTGGCCAAACAAAATATTATTGTATGGGATAGAATGGATCGGGACCTTGAACACGCGGGATTTAAAATTTATCAGGGAAAAAGAAAAGTACAATATTACGGCAGCAATCGTGTCGGCTTTACATCGAGGATTTTTGAATATGGTTCTATTGGCAGTCTGCTTTCCAGAATCCTTTATGATCAATGCACTGCAATTATTAACATGCCGATTCTTAAAGATCATGGTATTGTGGGAATAAGTGTGGGTTTGAAAAACTTTTTCGGCGTGATTAACAATCCCAACAAATATCATGATGATGTTGGTGATCCTTATGTTGCGGATGTGAATATGATCCCGGCAATCCGCAAGAAAAACAGGCTGACCATTTGTGATGCGCTTACGCCGCAATATGAGGGAGGCCCGCCGTATCAACCGCAATGGACGTGGCAAATGGACAGCCTTATTGCGGCCACGGATATGGTCGCCATGGATTATACATGCTGGCAAATTATTGAAAAAAAGAGGAAAGAAACCGGCCTTGAGAGTCTGAAAGAAGCGGGAAGGGAACCGACTTATATTGCTACGGCCGCGGATTCGCAACACCGACTGGGAACAAACGATCCGGCCAGAATTGAAGTCGTGAAGGGATAGAGGAAGAACGGAACACGGAGAAGGGAGACCGGAAAGCGGATTTT
>JAACEJ010000558.1 GCA_011682565.1 Actinomycetota bacterium
ATATTTGCCGGTTTTGCATAATTTTAAATTGGGCATGAGGAAAATACAAGTATGTCATGAATGTGAAAGGAGAAAAAATCAAAATTGCACAAGATGTGAGTCACCTTATTTTTCACGATTAATTGCAAAGATAACGAGCTCTTTTAAATAGGGTGTCAATTCTGAATTTGAATATTCTTCGAGGATTTTGATAGCCTTTTGTCCATAATTGTTTGCTGTGTCCATTGAATAATCGATACCACCGTTTTCCCGGACAAATCTGACGACATCCGCAATTTCTTCTTCCCCTTGTACACCTTTATCCAGTTTGACAAGTATGGCGTTGCGGTTTTCCAGGGACGAGTGAGAAAGGGCGAAAATTAAAGGCAAGGTGACTTTCTTCTCACGGATATCGTTTCCGGTTGGTTTTCCCAGTTCTTCCTCTATACCGATATAATCCAAAAGATCATCCTTGATTTGAAAGGCTATCCCGAGGTTCTCGCCAAATTCTTTCATTTTTTCACGTGATTCTCCATTTGCTCCTGTCGTCAAAGCTCCCAGCTCGCACGCTGCGCTGAACAGGGCTGCGGTTTTGCGTGATACGAGATCAAAATAAATGGATTCATCCATCGCAAAGTCCTGATCATGTGCGATTTGCAGCAATTCACCTTCTGTTATCAGCTTGGCAGCTTCGGAAATGATAGCCAGGGCTTCGATATCTCTCAGGTCAAGCATGCCTGCCAGAGTTTTTGAAAAAAGGAAATCACCCACAAGAATGGATATTTTGTTGCTCCACACATTATTGACGGTGGGCGATCCACGTCTTTGGGCAGATTCGTCAACGACATCATCATGGATAAGCGTTGCAGTGTGAAGCATTTCGATGACAATGCTGGCACTCAGAGTTTTTGCGGTTATTTCGCCGTGCAGTTTTGCAGCCATAAAAACCAGCATGGGGCGAAGCCGCTTACCTCTTTTGGTGGAAATGTATTGAACGATCTGCTCTACGAGGGGGACATTTGAATGCAGAAAATTGACAAAGGTGTTTTCAAATTCATCCAACTCTTCTTTTACGGGAAAAATAATTTCGTTTATGTTCACGAATGATCCTTTTAGGACGCTTCAATAGTCAAACCTAGTGTAAATTTTGATGTTCAATTTAGCAATTATAATTTTCTTTGTCAATATTTAAGTATTTAAGGTGAATTCAGGTAAGGTGCGTTTTTTTTTGGGGAAAAGAGTTTATTCGGGTCAAACATTGTTATTTTATCAACCTGCCCGGGAATTTTAATGCTGATGTCGATATTTCCCAACTACCCGTCATCACAATGCCTTGATTGTCATTGCTGCCGTTGCGAAGAGCGTAGCAATAGTTTACCCCGAATTATCGGGAAAGCAATCTCCTTATTTCCAATTACCTGTAAGATTACTTTGCCTCGCCGCAATGACACGCTACTTGGGGATCGCTCGATTAGTAGGGTACATCACTCATTGTTGCCACAGGCAGCTTGATACTAAAAGTCGTGCCGAATCCCGGTTTGCTTTGCACGGCAATATCCCCACCTTCTTTTTTGATGATAGAGTAGGAGAGATATAATCCAAGCCCTGTTCCGCCGGTTGAACTTTTGGTGGTAAAAAAAGGTGTGAATATATATTTCATGTTTTCCCGGGGAATGCCCATCCCGTTATCGGTAAAGTCAACAAAAACCCACCGCCGGTCGGAAGACAGGGATGTGATGATTTTCAGAATACCGCCTTTGGGCATTGCCTGTACTGCATTCATAACGATGTTCAGGAAAACCTGTTTCAATGAATCGATGCTGAAAAACAGCCGCGGGACATTATTGAAGAGAAGGTCGATTTGAATATTGCGGACGCTGATTTCTTTTTGAAACAGAGAGAGTGTCGTGTCAATTAAACTTTCGACATCGACTTTTTCTTTTTGAAATTCTGAATTTCTGGAGAATTGCAGCAAATTATCAATAATAATGGATGCGCGGCGAATGTTTCTTTTTATGATTGCAAGTTTCTTGTCGATATTTTCATATTGATGCCCCAGGTCATCCTCGATGGTGTAGCGCGCTGTTTCTATGATGCTGAGAGGATTTCGCAACTCATGGGCAATACCGGAAGAGAGTATGCCCAGGGTCGCAAGTTTTTCAGACTTTATCAGTTGTTTTTCAATTTCTTTTTGTTCGGTTACATCCTGGCAATATTCAACGAGAAATTGCGGTTTTCCATCCAAACCTTCCATGGGGAATGTCCATATATGAAATGTCCTCCCCAGGTGAAAAATCTCAATAAACCTGGATTCTCCGGTCTTGTACGTTTCGTGTGCCGGACAGTTTGTGCACGGTTCATCCCGATTAAAAAGCGCTTTGAAACATTTCTCGCCCGTGATGTTTTCGTTGGTATGTTTGGTAAATTGCAAATATCTTTTATTACCCATGACGAGGTTGTGTTCCGCATCCTGGACTGAAATCAAATCTGTAATGCCATCGAAAAGGGAAATGAGGCGTTGCCTGCTAAGCAACAGTTGTTGCTGCATTTTCACTTTTTCACGAATATCACGGATAAAGAGTTGTACGACTTCCTCGCCTTCAACCTGAACCAGACTGCAACTCATATCTGTTGGTATAACCCGCCGGTTCGCTTGCACTAACAGGAGGTTGTCCATGCTGCTATGTTTTTTTTTGCCAATTTCAGAAAAGACCTTTTGCATTTTCTCGACGGACTTTGAGGAACAAAATTCGATGAACGTTTTTTTTAATAATTGGGACTGGGAAATTTCCAATAGTTGTGAGGCCATTTTATTAACTTGAAGGACTTTTAATGTTCGTGCGTCTACAATAAAAATAGCGACACTGGCGTTTTCAAATAAAGAAAAATAACTGTGTTCAATTTGGTGCAGCCGGGATGAAAGTCGGCGTTCCTCGATTGCACGTACGACGACATCGGGAAGAAGATTGAGGTAATCCGGGGTTTTGGTGAGGTAATCCTGTGCTCCTTGCTGCATCGCCTGAACTGCAATGCGTTCGTCGCCCTGTCCGGTAACCATTATAACGGGAACTGTCAGTTTTCTTTTTTTGATCTCGGCAAGCGTTTCCAGGCCGTTCATGTTGGGGAGGCTGTAATCGAGGATGAGGGCGTCATACTTGTTTTTGGATAATTTTTCAAGCCCGGTGATCGGGTCGTGAACAATTTCAATGGAAAATGAACTGCGATGACGTTTGAGCAGCAATTCCATAAGCTGCGCCTGATCAGGATGATCTTCGATAATTAATGTTTTGTAATCACGATCTTGCAATTCGTTTTCCTATGAATTTAACAGGACTGGGCTTATTTAGGGTTAGTTTGTTACATCTCAACCTTTAACACTCAGCCCGGTGAATTTCATCCAT
>JAACEJ010000559.1 GCA_011682565.1 Actinomycetota bacterium
ATATAAAGGCGCGGGGCGCTATCTCATTGTCAAAGGCAAACCGGCATTGCGTAACATCCGTATGTTGATAGGCGGCGTGAGAAATCTTGGAGATACTTCTTTTTACGGCGAAGTGTGGATGAATGAACTACGCCTGTCTAACGTGAAAAAAGATAAAGGCATTGCCATGCGCGCGCGCCTCGATTTTGCCTGGGCGGATTTGCTTCGCTTTAATGGCGAAATAAACAAGCAGGATGCGGATTTCCATAATGTTGCCACCCGCTTTGGAAACGGGGACAATAAAATAAGCGGAAATTTTAATACAAGCGTTTCCCTGAATAAATTCCTGCCCGCAAAGCTGGGCTTGTCCATCCCGGTTTCTTTTAATTACGCACGCAGCGAATCCACTCCAAAATATGTGCCCGGCACGGATGTCGCGGTCACCGATGCACTGCCCGACACGACGGTTCAAAAGATCATGACCATTAACGAAAAACGCGGCATGAGCGTTTCGTTGAGCTTTAATTCAAGATCACAGAATTTTGTAATGAAACACCTGTTGTCCAAGTTTCGCGCAAGTTACAGCAAAAACGAGGGGAACGGAAGCAATTCACGAACCAAGTACTCACACACCAGTTCCGAATCCGGCAATGTAAAATGGGGTATTGCGTTTGGCCGGGATAATTACGTCCGTCCGTTTAAATGGTTGGGAACATCCAGGCTTTTTATTAAACTGTCGGATATGAAATTATATTTTACGCCGTCATCATTCAGCACAAAAATTTCCGGGACGCGCAACTCGAATGCATCCGAAACGCGCTCCGGTGTCCCGTCGCAAAACAGCGCTTTTAATATAAACCGAAGCATTGCCGGGCAATATAAAGTTTTTGAAAGCTTTTCCGTAGACTATAACCGAAGCTATGTGAATGATTTGCGCGGCGTACCTCAGGATACTCTTCTTACGTTACTAAAACAGATGAAAATTGGTGGCCTGCTGACGAGTGTAACCCAAAACTTTTCAATAAAATATAGTCCCAAACTTTTTTCATGGCTGACAAACAATATTTCCTATTCGACAGGCTTTAAGTATGGATTTAACCGCCAGCAGCGCATTTCGGCCCGAAACGCAACGCGGAACAAAACAATGAGCGCTTCAGGTTCGTTTAATCTGACCAACCTGGTGAAAAGTATTTATCGTCCGGGAGGCCGCTCTGCGCGAGGACGTCGTGCACCGACACGGCGGAGACCGCCCGGCAAGTCGAAAGATGGAAAAGGAAAATCGGGAAAGAAAGAATCGGGCCGCAGTTTTTCCATTCTCGGCTTGTTTGCCAAAGCCTTTATGATTTTTGAACCGTTTAGCGTCAATTATTCCAAACGAGATAATATGACGGTTTACGGTATCACCGGCATGCCGGTATCTGCTTTTCAGTTTGGTTTCAGCGATAGTCTGGGTGTGCCTTTAGAGTCTCAGTTACAATCCGGCAACGGCAGCAGCGCCAGTACAAACCGCGGCTCTGCCAGTACCAGCGAAACAATGAGCCTTTCTTCGGGCATCGCCCTCAGTCGTAACATTAAATTAAGTTTAAAGTATGATGAAAACTATTCGTTAAATTCCAGCACGACAACCACAGGGCAGCGTGGAAAAAGCTGGCTATTGTACAAAGATATGAGCATGCCGTTTGCCAATTGGCATGTTCGATTTAGCGGCGCAGAGAAACTTCCGTTTTTGAGAAATTACATGCAGCGCGTCAGTTTTGATCACACATTTTCCGGCCGATTCAATCAGACCTTTAATGTGGAGGGTGGCAAAGAGACCGTCACCAAAGAAGATAAAAGTGCTCAATTCCGTCCGTTGTTGGGTATGTCCATGTCGTTGAAAAACGGCATTACGGTGAACGTAAAATACAACACGTCGGAAAAACTGATTCTGTCAAAAGGATTCGGCATTGGTGCAAACAGGACAACGAGCGCTGATCTTTCTTTTACAGCAACCTATTCAAAAAGGAGCGATTTCCGCATTCCTCTTCCGTTTTTAAAGAACAAGAGACTGAAAAATAATATTGATATTTCCGTTACTTTTAGCATGGGAAATAATACGACTGAGAAAAGCCGTGGCGGTGGCAACTTTGAGGTGACAGCCGAGACAAGCAAATGGTTTTTCAAACCCAATGTCAACTATAGTTTCAGTGACCGTGTCCGCGGCGGCGCGTTTTTTGAAGTCGGGAAAACGCATAACAAACTCATCGGTGATTCTTCGTACAAAGAGTTGGGCATTAATGTGAATATTTCGATCCGTGGGAATTAGGATTTTTTTAGTTGCTTTGAATGAAATATGGTTGTAATATTGGACTGTTAAAACTCTTCCAAGCATTACGCAATGCATGCTTTTAAAAAAATATTTGCTTCATTAACTCAGCAAATTTGCAGCAAGCAAAATAACACGAGTTAAATTTAAAAGAACATTAAACCGGAAAATCTTTGACTACACTGAGACTGATATTTTTACAGGCCCTGGTCATTCTTCTTTTCTCCAATTGTTCCGCGCAAAAGGTGCCTGTTTTTAGCGGCGAAAACGCCTACAAGTATCTGCAAAAGCAATGTGATTTCGGTCCGCGTAATCCCGGGTCCGAGGGGTATCGGCAATGCCGCGATTACCTGATCCGTACGATGCGTCTTTTTGCGGACGATGTCTCCACGCAGCCGTTCTTGCTCTCCTTTCCCAACCCGACGACAAGCGTTTCTGCAACAAATATTATCGCCAAATTTCAGCCGAAGAAAACGGACAGGATTCTTTTATGTGCTCATTGGGATACGCGTCCCTGGGCTGATCAGGATCCTGATCCTGAAAACCATAACACTCCCATTCTTGGCGCCAATGACGGCGCTTCAGGAGTGGCTGTTCTGCTGGAAATTGCCACACTGCTGCATGTACAAAAACCGGAGATTGGTGTGGACATTGTTCTTTTTGATGGGGAGGATGAGGGAACAGAAGGTGACGAACGAAGCTGGGCTAAAGGCTCGGCAGTTTTTGCGCAGCAACTCGGATCGCAATTTCATCCCCGGTTCGGCATTCTTTTGGATATGATCGGGGATTCGGATTTGACGATCTACAAAGAAGCCTTTTCAAATCAATATGCGCCGGACGTCGTCAACCTCGTCTGGAATCGGGCAGCCAATCTCGGCGTTACTGAATTTATTCCGCAGGTAGGCTATGGCGTTTTTGATGATCACATTCCTCTCCTCGAAGCCGGGATTCCCTGCATCGACCTGATTGATTTTAATTATCCCTACTGGCACACCTTGATGGATACGCCGGATAAATGCAGTCCGGAAAGCCTGGAAAAAGTGGGCCGGGTACTGACGAGCCTGATTTATGAACCTGACTGAGTGTTTGCAA
>JAACEJ010000560.1 GCA_011682565.1 Actinomycetota bacterium
ATCAGTTATGATGACGTTGAAAGCATCGGGGCCACCAAAGAGTCTGAAAAGCCCGGTGAAGAAGTTGTGCTTGTAAAGCCGACGCCTGGAAATTTAGTCCGGATACATCCTAATCCATTTACCGAACGTACTATGATTCAGTTTGAAGTACAGAATGGTAATTATCATAATGAGAGTATGCCATTGAGTACCCGTTTAGCTATTTATAACGCTGATGGTCGTTTAGTAAAAGTTATGGTGAATAAGCAACTGATGCCGGGTAGGTATGAGATTAATTGGAATGGGAAGGATTATTCCGGGAAAGAGGTACACGCAGGACTTTATTTTTATGAGTTTATCGTGAATGGGAAGAAGGAGTATGGGACGGTGATTTATTCGGTGAAATAAATTATCTTAAGATGTGTGACACCCAAAATGAGGTTTTAGACGCCGGTTCCTACGAAATTACCTGGGACGGCCGTGACCGGAATGGTTCTTATTTACCTGACGGTATTTATATCGTCAGGATGACCGCCGGTGGCGAACGAATCTTCCGGAGGTTGGTGATCACCAGATAATCCGGTATATTCATACGGGATTTACGTGATTCAGCCGGTCGGGCTTTAAGCCCGGCCGGCTGTTTTTGCATTTGGATTAAATTTTTATTTAACAATTCACATTCGTCACCCTTTTCAATCTGGTTTCAGTGGTATTATTGGTATACATTGGCAGCATGGATCAATGAATACACTGGAGTCCAGTCCCATAGCCGTTAGAAATGCCATTGGCCTTTTTGATGGCTGACATAGTAGAGCCCTGTGGTTGCCGCGTCGCGCAACCATGATTCCTGAGATTGCCGTGGTCATCATGAATGAAGTTGGTTTATCGGTTGATCGTCCAGCCCATCCAGGCAGAAGGATACCGGTATTTTCAACATAGGTTCGCATAGACCTTTCCATAAGGCGCCAGATCATAAGTGAAATTATCAGCACCATCCCGAGAGCATCGATTCTTGATGGACTTTTAAGAAATACATCATTGACTATTAGAGGATCTTTGAGAAAAGCAAAATCACTTTCTACGCCGTACTGTCCTTTATACGTTTTCAGCATAGCGGCACTATCCATTGCAACCTCCCCTTCGATCGGCACATTAGAAAGCAAAACAAAACAACCGGCCAATTTTTTAAGCCTTGCCACCCCGGCAGTATTCTGTGTGACGTTACATATCAATCTGTATCTGGTGCTGGTGACCGCAGGGCTGTTTTTAGGTGGACGCCCTCGCTTGCGAACTTTCTCCGGGCAAATAGAGACACTGACATTGTGTAGCCCGTCTGAAAGTTTTGCGATCTGCTTCGCTGCTTTTATCGCATCAGGCTCACAAGCATAAACTGAGGTTACTTTTTTTAGTACGTCATTGATCGACTTAGCGGAATTTTCCACAAGCCTGTCGTATTTTTTTTGACGGCGTTTATCATGCGAACTGGAATGAATCACTACCGCTCTATATGCTTTTTTGTAAAGTGTCACAGACGTTTCACACGCCTTATATTCAGCGCAGGGTCTGTTGCCTTTGGTAACGGTTTCGGAAAGTCTCCCTATGTGTATCCAGTTGTCCCTATCAACGGCATCGCAGATAGCCCGTTCGCATTCTTTGTAGTTGGCCGGAAGACGTGATAGAAACAGATTTGTATCGACCGCTTGCAGGTTCGCTTCTGTTACCATAGCCGAATCGGCTACATACACAAAGGCTCCCGGTCCCAGACCATGCTTGGCCATAATAGAGCTGATTTTTGACAAGACTACGTTGTTTGATGTTTTATCTGAAGAGTTACCATCCAGATTACGTCCAAAGATCGGAACTCCCCGATCGACACACAGCAGTTCAGTCATAAACTGCTTCAAGTCAGGACGATGGTCTTTGCTGTGTCCCCATGTAATAACCGAACCTGGTGGTGGTAGTTCAGTCTCGCAGTCACGATAATCTCCCCAGAGACTTGTCGATGTTGTATCATAACTAGGAGCAGTGGTATTGAGCGCAAATATGCTGGTAGCTCTGGCCCCAAGCTCCGTGACGATTTTTGTTGGTCCAGCGTCAAAAATGGCATCAAGCGATCGTCCCACATTAACATCCGTGAATGCGTTTGCCGATAGATTCTCACCCACAAGCAGTTCCACATCCTGTCCGGCCAAAAACTCTTTTATCCGATAGAGAGGTGATCTGCCGGAAAGAGTATCAAGTACCATCGCCTGAACTACAACGCCGGGGCTAATATTCATCTGGGATGAAACAATAGTATTTACCAACTCCACCACCCCGAGACGGCGACAATATGCGGCCGCCGTCGGTAGGTGCCCATAGTTGAAAACTTCTACCCCCTTAAATGCCTCAAATCCTGCTGGTGGTGAATCAATCTTCATAAGCGTCTTCCTTCATCAGCGCTAAATTTATATGTGTTATTCTGTCGATGATTTCACAATGCCTGTTATATTCAGATATTCCTTTCTGAGCGGCGGAAACGTGTGAGTTTCTTACATATTTTTGCCGTTGTCGTCCACCATCATCACGAATAACTAAATAATGCCGGGGACCGTGCCGTTGCCCGTTTCGACAGCGGCAGCCTGATCGAGAGCAGACCGAGAACCGCTCCACCCACGAGCCATGCAACATATGAGATAATGAGCTAAGTTCAGTAAGAAGTGAGGTACGTTCATTTATAAGTTTTTGTATAGTTTTATTTGACATGACATATATATAGCATATATATTATACGCTATGCAAGTAAAAACAAAAAAATAATTCACAGCAAATCAATCTAAAAGGGTGACGAATGTGGGATAAAGGTTATATTCTACTGGTATTTTGCATTCTTTGCTTATCACCTGATGAATTGCATTTATTTTTTTACAGCCATCCCATAGGAAAAGAGAATATTTATTGAAAAAAGGTTCGGTATGCGGTATGTCTAGATTTTGTACAATTTAAAACGGGAGCAAAAGGACATGCCGACTGGTCATAAATTTACTATTTTAAAGCAGGTAATGGAACATATTCCACCATATTTGGTCAGTAAACTTTCCCGGCGTCATGGAGTAGATAAGCAGAGCAGATCAATCACGCCCTGGAGTCATATTGTTTCTCTGGTATATGCTCAGCTTTCTCATGCGTTAAGCTTGAACGATATCAGCGATTGTTTTCGTCATCATAGCGGGGCCTTGGCTACCGTTCGTGGTGCAAAGCCTCCCAGCCGTAATGGTTTATCACATGCGAATCGGGTTCGTAACGCCGATATGGCGGAGGCCTTATTCTGGGCGACATTGTCTAACATTCAGAAGACGTTTCCGAGATTTGGTATGGGGCGGAAGTATTGCGGATTTCCCCATCGCTTCAAACGGA
>JAACEJ010000561.1 GCA_011682565.1 Actinomycetota bacterium
CATTCAAACCAGTGTTCACGCTGCGTACGAAGCGATCCCCGCACATAATCGTATTGTTTTAATTGATAGCCTGTGTACACGACCTGCAATCCGAACTGAAGTCCGACGTGATCATTTTCCGCAGAAAAACCCATCCGCAATTGCTTGTTCAGAAACCAAAAGTCGTTTTCAACTGTTGTCCCGCCGGCAGGAATGATCCGCCCGTTGCCAGCCGTGGTTACAGATTCCGCCGTTGCCCAGGTGTTGCTCCAGATGGGTTCGAGAACAAAGTCCATGGCAACCGTTGCTTTGTCTTTGGAAGTTTTGGCAAAACCTATCCCCACGTTGTAGGCGTACGTTTTCCCCGGATCGCGCGGAATGTTCATCAGTTCATAATTCGGAATCTTGGGATGCGTTTTTCTGTTGGCCGTCAGAATAGCGCCAAAGTTCCAGCCGCTTTCAGGCTGTTTGTAAACATAGCCGAGGTGCAGCCCGGAGGTGCGCGAGCGATCATAATTTTTTATCACGGTTTTATGCGGAACCCTTTCGTCGATGGGACTGTACCATCTATCATTGTAAGTCACATCATGCGTCATGTTGAAGCGGTTATGCAGCAGTAATATTTCAAAGGTATGCCTCTTGTGGATTTCCCGGAGTAGCCCCAGGCGAATATCCAGGATGTTGCCGTCCTGCTTTAATCCCTGGCTGTTGCCATATAAAAGTTCCACGCCATCCATCGCTTTCAGGTTCGCAAGGTAAATACTCCCGGCAATGGATGTTTGCGATGCGGACAGTCTTTTCCCCACAGCGGCATAAGTATAGAAATTGTTGGATGATTTTTCACTTAACGGAATGAATTTCGACGACAGGGGAGTCGCTCCTGCGCGATTTCCCATGCTCAACTCTTGAATGGACGCTGAAAAAGCACCGAACCAGCTTGCCGATGTAAACAGTGTACTGAGCGGTAGCGTGCGTGCGGATCCGTTATCATCGGAAATGCTGTAAATCACCGGCGCGCTGATTAAGACGGATGTTCGAATCCGTTCGCCTTTTGCCGGGTTGACAAAAGGATCGAGCAGGGAATCGTCCACAGCTATAGAGACATTTCCCATGCCCATATTTTGTGAAGGAAAAGTGAGAAACTGATCTCCCGTGGCAACCGGCACTGTTTTAATAGAAATAAGTTGGGCGTTAATGGGGACTGGCAGGATGGAAAATAATAAAATGAGCAGGGATGTTTGTTGCAATTTGTTTAATGCCTTCATTTCAATACCTCAATTAGAATTAATTGTTTATCCTGTTGGTTTTTACTGTGTGGTGTCCGCTTGATGTACCGTTCGCGCTTTTGCAATTGATATGCCAGATGCAAATAGAAAAATGGGTGGCATCCTTGGAAAATTAATTTTGCAAAGGCGTTATTCAAATGTGCCGTAAATCATACAAAAACTGATTATTATGTTTACTGCTTTCATGGTGAATTGTAACCGGCGTTTGACCTCTGAACCGGCGTATTCTGTTTAAAAACTATCAGCGTTCAAAAATTTGAACTGTTTTTCAGATTTCTGAAAGAAAAAAACAGTTTTGCATTGCATAGCGTTATAATTTTACTTACATTATAGCCAATTTTAAATATTGGCACATCACCAAAACAGGGACGTGAATGGCGAAGAAGCAAAAGCGAGTTTTTCTTATTGACGGAATGGCGCTGGCATATCGCGCTTTTTTTGCATTTTTTAAAAATCCCCTCACCAATTCAAAAGGAGAGAACGTCGGTGCCGTTTACGGTTTTACCACTGTAATGCTCAATATTTTTGATAATGAAAAACCGGATTATTTTGCAGTTGTTTTTGACACTCCCGAACCTACCTTCCGCCACAAACTCTTTAAAGAATACAAAGCCCAACGCGCGGAAATGCCGGAGGAAATGATCGATTCCCTGCCGCGGATCCGGCAGATGCTAAAAATATTAAATATTCCCGTACTCGAAAAACCTGGATTTGAAGCCGATGATGTTATGGGAACGCTTGCAAAGCGTGCCGAGGCCGAAGGTTTGCAAACCGTTCTTGTTACCGGCGATAAAGATTTAATGCAGCTTGTCGGCCCGAACATACTTTTCTTTAATCCGCAAAAGAAGGGGGGCAAGACGGAATGGCTCGATGAAAAAAGTGTCCGGGAAAAAATCGGGCTTGCACCGGAAAAAATTGTTGACTATTTGGCTCTGATGGGTGATTCGTCCGATAACATTCCCGGCGTGCCGAACATTGGGCCGGTAACGGCTGTGAAGCTGTTAAAGGAATACGGCAGTTTGGAAGGCGTTTTACAGAATGCGGATAAAATCGCCAACAAACGCATCCGCAAAAGTTTGCAGGAAAATGTTGAATTGGCGCGTCTTTCCAAGGAACTGGCAACCATCCATTGCGACGTGCCGCTCGACCTCGAACCCTCGGAACTGGTGATCGGTGAAGCAGACACGGATGCTGCGGTTGCTTTCTTTCAGGAAATGGAATTTCGCGGTCTGAGAGATCGTTTTGCAAAAGGTCAGTCTCTGATCAAAGCTGAATACTATCTCGTGAATACCAATGATAGTTTTCTCAAATTAGTGGAGAGCCTGAAAAAACTCGATCGTTTTGTTTTCGACAGTGAAACAACCAGCGTCGATCCCATGCGCGCGCAACTCGTCGGTTTATCTTTTTCATGGCAGGATGGCGTGGCCTATTACGTCCCTGTCCGGGGGCCTATTGATCTAACCAGTGAATCTGAAATATTAGACCTGCAATTTGTCCTTGATCAACTTGCTCCTGTTTTTGAAAATGCACGGATTAAAAAGTGCGCCCACAATGCGAAATACGACATGCTGGTTCTGAAGCAACACGGCGTTACTGTCCGCGGTCTTGATCTCGACACCATGGTGGCCAGCTACCTGATCAACCCGTCCTTGCGCCAGCATAACCTGGATTCCCTCAGTCTGTCTTATCTGAATTTTAAAAAGATCCCAACATCGGCGCTCATTGGTAAGGGAAAGAATGAAATTACCATGGATCAGGTGCCGGTTGAAAAAGTCTCACAATACGCTTGCGAAGATGCCGACATTACCTGGCGTTTGCGAAACGCGCTGGAGCCAAAACTTCGTGAGGGAGAGCTTGAAAAGCTGCTGCAAGAGGTGGAAATACCTCTCATCGACGTCCTGCTGCAAATGGAACAAAATGGTGTGAAGCTGGATGAAATATTTTTGGCCGGGATGTCCAAAGAATTGGAAGGGGAACTCCTGCGACTTGAAGGTGAAATATACAATGTCGCGGGACAGAAATTTAACATCAACTCGCCAAAACAACTTTCCGTTATTCTCTTTGAAAATTTGAAACTTCCGGTTATAAGAAAAACGAAAACCGGCTA
>JAACEJ010000562.1 GCA_011682565.1 Actinomycetota bacterium
TTCAAAGAACAATGCCTTTAAATACCGTAATCACTATAACTTGAATACCAATTTCCCTGGGCGGAAAACTCGTATAGTTAGAGTGTTATTTTGACGATTAAGCTGCCTGCGAAAATCGGTGTTAAAGGCAATGAAATTAAAAATAATAGTTTTCTGGGAATATGGCTTAAAGATTCCTATTCCGATGTCGATTCCAATGATATTCGTTACGGCAACCGGGGCATTCTATTCACTAACTCTTATGGAGGTGCGCATGGAAATGACATTCACGATTGTGATAGTCACGGAATTTATTTGTTTAGCTCTGGTCCCGAATTGTATGAAAATATGATTTATGATAATTCCGGTAACGGCGTTTACTGTACATATTATTCCAACCCATACTTTCAAGAAGGATACGCTGACATAGGCCACAATGTTATCGCATACAATGGAGAAAAGGGAGTCAGAATTGATAATACGTCCTTACCGTACCTGAGCCAAGACGACCCCTATGATCCAGCAAATAATAGTATTTATTCGAATATTGAAGAGGAAGTGTATTCTGAAGCAACACATGAAGTTACAGCTACCTATAACTGGTGGAGAGAATATCCCCCAAATCCAATCCATTTTGTTGGTGATGTCGACTATAGTAACTGGCTGACATCAGATCCCAATTCAAATCCACCTGGTCTGTATAAAATAATAGCTGGGGATAGTACCGCAAATTTCACAAACACGACAAATGAGTCACCCAAAGACGCACAAGAACATTTTTACAAAGGATATAAACTTGAGGCTGCGAAAAAGTATCAGGAAGCAATTAGTGAATATGAATATGTCATTGATAAATATCCTGAATGTTCCGATGCACTGTTAGCCTTGGTGCGGTTACCGCGTTGTTACGAGAAACTCGGCAAGCGCGACGAAGCAAGTGTTTATCTGGAAAATGTTGTACAAAAGAATAATACCATCGAATTAGGGGGTATGGCAACCGAATTACAGGTTCCTTCGTTTGTGCAACAAGGAGATTACAAGCAGGCCCTATCTCTGTATGATGATATTATGAAAAACTATCCGCAAACAGAGTTAGCTAAACAAGCTCTTTTCGGAACCTGGCATATCCATTTTGATCTCACAAAAGATAAAGAGGCGGCAAAGGCTGCCATGGATCAATATGCCAGCATTTACGGCGAAGACGAGAATCTGTTGTTTATGAAATTGGCAGTAGGCGAAATAACGCTTGAGAATGCGCCGAAATTGAAACGTCCCGGCGCAGACAATTTTTCGCAGCCGGATACTGCAGCAGTTGCAAATCGTCCTCCTGAATTTTTTGCAGTAATTGGTAATTATCCCAACCCCTTTAATCCGGAGACAAAAATAAGATTCGCTTTGCCTGCGGAGGGCCCGGGTAACACTTGAGGTATTTGATATACGCGGCAGGGAAGTAACTATGCTCATTGATGCTGAAAGGCCTGCCGGCGTAAGTACTGTTACCTGGAATGGCAAAGACCGATTGGGCAGAAACGCAGCATCGGGAATGTATTTCTACAGGATTAGGTTTAAAGATCAGGTTCTGACGAATAAGATGATCTTGATGAGATAAAAAAACTACTCCTTCCAGAGTCAACAAACCTGGAAGGAGGAGCTCTGAATGTTTCTGATGATAACGGCAAATTTTTCTCCTCCTTCCCAAGTTGCAATTTGGGAAGGAATAAACTTGAGAAGCTCTGCTTTATCGAAAAGAAACAAATGTTTATTCTTCCGTTCCAAATCCAGAGTTTCAGAACGAGTCGGCATTTTTCATCATTCTACTTTATCCATTGCGAAAGAACCGAATCTCTTTGTGCACCTGCTTTTAAAAAACGAAAATCTAATTTATCCGCCTGTCCCTGTTTTTCAAATGCAGTTTTAACAATTTTCATATCCCGATGCAATTGTTCCCGGGACACATCTTTGCCGTCCTGATCCGCAGGGTTTACGAGCAAAAGTTTCCGCGGCGCAATGAGAGCGTAAAGATCGGGCAAATCATACGCGGTCGGTGCTCCGGCCACTGATATGAGAATATAATGCGGCTGGTAGTATTCATTGACGACGAGCGACCGGTACGAAAGAAGCGGGGCAAACAATGCGACGCGGCTGATTCTTTTATCAAAAGCCGCTGTATGCGCTAATGCCGGACACAGGTCGCCGCGGGCCAGGGCGGAAATTTTCGTTGCATTCACATCATTCCTGGTTAAAAGATAATTGACCAGCCGATCAATATCTCCTGCCAGCATTCCGGTGATGCTGCGGCCAATCAAGATGCTCGCAAACCACATATTGTACGATGCTTTTCCCATTTTGAAATGATAGGCATCCCCGTGAAAAGCGCCTGGGCCCATCTCGCCAAAACTGAGCAAGTCGGGTGCGAGAACGACATATCCGCGCTTGGCAAACCACTCCATTTTGCCGCCGCTATTTGCTGCCGCGCTCTTTCCTTCGGGATTCAGGTATAAAAGCGCAGGATGTTTTTCCCCTTTGTGAGGAACCATGAGCAGGAAAGGAATCGGATAATCCCCTTCGCCCGGAATGAAATATTTTTCCAGAGCATAATCCCGGTGTTGGAATCGTCCTGTAAATACCGCGTCGGGACTTTTTAGCGGCGGGATATATCCGGCAAGTTTTTCAGCCGCGTCGCGAACTTGCTCGAGATGTGCGTTCGGTGATTTGCGTGAGGCATCGAGCTTTTGCAATTCTTTTTCAGCCTGCTTTTTGTTCAGGCTGAAAACGGTCTCTCCGCCCAGGGAAGTGGAAACCTGTCCGGTTTTCGTCACCGTCAATTCTTTTGCCGGGAGAATGTCGACATCCTCATCCGTGGGATTGCCGGGAAGATTGAGATGCTTTTGAAAAAACGCGTACATGGCTTCCCGGTTCTTGCGTGTCGATGCGTGAACACTGTCGTCTTCAACCATGCTGAAATTATTTTCTTTGCCAAAAGCCTGATAAGCTTTTCTCACTTCCCGGGCTGTTTCCCGTGCGCCCTGAATACTAAAAAAATCCCGCGTGGTCGTAATCATCAGCGCCGGTTTGGGTGCGCGCACTTCCAGCAGGTCGGCGTGATCTATGCCCTCGGCAATGCCGTGATAGAAATTCTGTTCGGCGTCCTGCGGGCCAAAGGATTCCCACAAGCGGCGCATACTGGTGATGTAACATTCCGGCGCTGTAGCGAGAATTCGCTCATCAAACGCGGCAATGTATGCCGACTGCGTGCCGCCGCCGGAGCGACCGGTGATGCCGATTCTCTGTGGATCAACTTCTTTTCGCGTTAAAAGATAATCCACAGCGCGGATGCCATCCCAAATCATGTAACGTGCCTGAGAACTGCCGGAGATGAAACACTGCGCCC
>JAACEJ010000563.1 GCA_011682565.1 Actinomycetota bacterium
TTGGCACCGTAAAAGCGACGGATAAATTTTGCGCGGTATTCATCCAGACCGGGTTTGTCCCCGCTCCAGGCATATTCCGCCGAAGCGATAAATCCCAGCCAAAAGGTTTCCATGTTCAACCCGGAATCATCCCAGGCAGTGCAGAGTTCACCTAGCGCGCCTTTATCTCTTCCGGAAGGAGTAAAGTAGGCGATATTTTGCAGCCTGTTTTCATAATCAGGAAAAACCGGCGTAGTACACTGCGTGGCCGAGGCGACCATACATTTAAATCCTGCATCGAAAAGTGCCGTTTTTTTCACCCTGTCCGTATGATAATTCCAGCGCATATAAACGACATTCTTGGGCAGCTTGGCCAAATTTTCTTTTCCGAATTTTAAAACCATATCATCCCAGATGATGACTTGCAGGCCTTTTTTCTCCAGGTGTTTTGCAACCTTGTTCAACCAAATCAAATAAATGCCGGCTTTGCCGATTTTTTCCGCTTTTTTGCGGCACTGCGGACCTTGGGCCAAATCATACGACTCGTCGCCGCCGATGTGAAAATATTTTTTCGTGCCCGTTGCTTCAATCGCTTCGTCGTACAAATCAAACAGCAGCTTAAAACTTTCATTTTTCAAAGGACAAACCTGCCAGGTACTTTCGGGCGTTTCACGCAAATGCGCGTATTCAGGGTGTTTTAAAATATAGCGTACGTGCCCAAGCCCCTGCACCAGAGGAATAAAATCAATATAGTATTGATGTGCCAGGTCGGCCAATTTGCGTAAATCCTGCTTTTTGAACGCACCCTGCGCTGCAATTTCAGGGTGTTTTGTGTAAGCGAGTTTATCTTCAATTTCAAAAACAATGGCATTAATTTTATAGCTTGCCAATTTGGGAATAATTTCCTGATAATATTCCAGGCGATCCTGGTGGTGTTTGCTATCAAAATGAACAGCGCGCCAAGGCAGATCAGGCCAATCCGAGATTTCGCCCAAGGGGATCGAACCATCCGGGGCAATGAGTTGCAGAAGGGTTTGTGCACCGTAAAACAAGCCGGCATTAGTATTTGCCTGGATACTAATCTTTTTCTTATCGATGGTCATTTTATATCCTTCTGCAAGCGCTTTCTCAGTGAATCCCAGTTCCTCGGGAGACAAAAGCTGCAAATCAATTTGGCGGATTCCCTTTTTTCTGTCCGTCAGAGTGATGTCCATTTCCAAAAGATTTTTAATGAACGGATCGATATCCACCGTAGTATTAATTTTTATGGATGACCCGATGATACTTTTTTCAGAAGTGAATACTGCTTGCTGCGGTTCCGGGATAAGGGCGATGCCCCGTCTGAAGAAAAGTCCGTCCTCTTTTGCCGCAGCATCGGAATTTTGCAGACCGATCGACGTCATTAAAATAGCGATTATACTTAATGCATACAAAAAACCGAGTTGCTTTGAGATGCGGTTCATGACAAAACCTCCGCTTGTTGCTACCAAATATTTAGCATGACTGACAAATTCGTAAAAAGTCGAAGAGCATGTCATCGTGAGGAGCAGAGCGACAGTTTACCCCGAATTATTGGGGAAACGATCTTTAAAAAACAACCCCTTGGCCGACATTCAGATTGCTTCGCTTCGCTCGCAATGACATTTTGGACTTTACGAATTATTCATGACCGAATTCATCAAATATCGTTTATCCGAATTAGAATGTCAAGAGTTTTTACAAATTGTACGTTTGATGTCAATTATTGGTGGTTTTCTAGTTTTTAGATCATTATTTTATATGCACAGAAGATTGTGCAAACGAGAACAATAGATGATGGATTTTGAATACTAAATCTGTGAGAGTGAAATGATAAAAAATCTTATCCCGGCTGCTGCTGTTTTCGTGCTGATAGTTTCTGCATATCCACAACAGCAGAGAAAAACAAATTTTGTGGCCATCTCGCCTAATGTTTCTATAAACAGTATCGTTCGCAAGGCCGCCAATGTTGTTCCGTCTCCACGCCAACTTGCATGGCAAAAGATGGAGTTTACGGCATTCGTGCACTTTACCGTCAATACCTTCACGGATAAAGAATGGGGAGACGGAACCGAGCCCGAGTCTGTTTTTAATCCCAGCGCATTCGATGCACGGCAATGGGCGCGGGTGTGCAAAAGTGCGGGCATGAAGCAGATTATCGTTACTGCAAAACACCATGACGGTTTTTGCCTATGGCCGAGCAAATACACGGAACATTCGGTAAAAAACAGTCCCTGGCGTAACGGCAAAGGGGATGTGCTGAAAGACGTCTCGGAAGCGTGTCGTGAATATGGCCTGAAATTCGGCGTCTATTTATCTCCCTGGGATCGGCACGAGCCGACTTATGGCGATTCTCCGAAATACAATGCCTATTTTCGCAATCAGCTTACGGAACTGCTGACAAATTATGGCGAGGTTGACGAAGTGTGGTTCGACGGGGCGTGCGGCGAGGGACCAAATGGCAAGCGCCAGGTTTATGATTTTGAAAGTTATTACAAACTCATTCGCAAGCTGCAACCGCAAGCCGTCATTGCCATTATGGGCCCGGATGTTCGCTGGGTGGGCACGGAAAGCGGTTACGGCCGGAAAACAGAATGGAGTGTGCTTCCCGTTTCGCAGCAGGCCAGGGACAAGATTGCCGCCGACTCCCAGAACGATATTGCTTTTTTACCGCTCGGAGACATGACGAATGAGGATTTGGGCAGCAGGGATAAACTGGCAAAAGCTTCAGCATTGGTTTGGTATCCTGCAGAAGTCGATGTCTCCATTCGTCCGGGTTGGTTTTACCATGCAAGCCAGGATTCCAAAGTGAAAACGGCGGAAAAACTGGTGGATATTTATTACAGCTCGGTGGGAAGAAATTCACTCCTGCTCCTTAATCTGCCGCCGGATCGGCGCGGGCTGATTAACGAACATGACATCAAAAGTCTCATGGGCATGCGGGAGATTCTCGACAAGACGTTCAACGAAAATCTTGTTGCCAATGCCACAGTGACAGCCGGCAGTGCTGAAAAAGGATGTGCGCCGTCAAAAATTATTGATGGAAAATTTGATACTTACTGGGCGGCAAAGGATGGTGTGTCGAGTGCGGAAATTGTTTTCGTTTTGGATGGCGAAAAACAATTCGATCGCGCCATGCTCCAGGAGCACATTCCCACGGGACAGCGGATTGAAAAATTTAAACTGGATGCATGGCAAGACGGACACTGGAAACAATTTACCGAGGGAACGACGGTGGGTTATAAGAGGTTGCTTCGTTTTCCTGCGGTAAAAACCCAAAAGGTTCGACTGACAATTCAGCAATCGCGAACCAACCCAACGCTGGCAGAATTTGGTTTGTTCAAATCGCCGGATTGGTGAGTAAAGTCGTTC
>JAACEJ010000564.1 GCA_011682565.1 Actinomycetota bacterium
GGCTTATGTTATTCAGGAGGAAAAGTGCCCACAATAAATCAGTTAGTTCGAAGTGGAAGAAAAAGAGTTGTTAAAAAAGGGACGGCCCCTGCTCTGAGCGGTTCGCCGCAACGACGAGGTGTCTGTACTCGAGTTTATACGACAACACCGAAAAAGCCGAATTCTGCGTTGAGGAAAGTCGCACGTGTTCGTCTGACTAACGGTTTCGAAGTAACCGCTTATATTCCTGGTGAAGGGCACAATTTGCAGGAGCACTCGATTGTTTTGATTCGTGGAGGTCGAGTAAAAGATTTACCTGGTGTTCGATATCATATTGTTCGCGGTGTTCTGGATACAAGCGGTGTTCAGGATCGGAAGCAAAGTCGTTCAAAATATGGAACCAAATTAAAAAAGTAAGTTGTCCCTGATTTGTAGTTGAACTTTTGAGAGAAAAGAATGCCAAGAAGAAAGCGTGCAACAAAAAGACAGGTTTTGCCTGATCCTAAATATCATAGTATTTTAGTGACAAAATTTATCAACGGTCTGCTGGATAGTGGTAAGCGCAGCGTTGCTGAAAAAATATTTTACAGAGCGTTAGACGGTATCTCCGAAAAGGCAGGCAGTGAAGGTGTTGAAGTTTTCGAAAAAGCGATCGGGAATGTGAAACCGATTTTAGAAGTTCGCTCTAGAAGGGTAGGAGGAGCGACTTATCAGGTTCCTGTGGAAATTCGCGGCGACCGCCAACAAGCTCTGGCAATACGATGGCTTATTAGTTACTCTCGTGGTCGTTCTGAAAAGACTATGGCTGAAAAGCTGGCAGCCGAACTTTTAGCTGCTTCCAAGAATGAAGGCGCTTCGATAAAAAAGCGCGAAGATACGCATAAAATGGCGGAAGCCAATAAGGCTTTCGCGCATTTCAGATGGTAATGGATTCAATTTAATTTGATCCTTTTACCGGTCTTGCAGTCCAACTCCATTTTGCAGTAAGCACGATGGAAAGTAGTTGTTAAGACTTGGTGCAAATTTACGACTGAAAATATTCCTTTCCTTGTTAACCACATACTTTGAGGAGCATTTCGGTCGCGGGTTGCGCTACGGTCACTGCTGGGCGCGCAAGCGAAATGAAAAGCCCTGAAACGGGCAAAGCGAAAAGTAAGTGGTTTTTTTATGTCCAATTCAAAATCATTAGAAAACGTCAGAAATATCGGTATTATGGCACATATCGACGCCGGTAAGACGACCACGACGGAGAGAATTCTTTTCTATACGGGAAGGGTTCACCGGATCGGTGAGGTCGATGATGGCGCTGCGACAATGGATTGGATGCAGCAGGAAAAAGAAAGAGGTATTACCATTACTTCCGCTGCTATTTCGTGTCAGTGGAAGAAATATAAAATTAATATAATTGATACACCCGGTCATGTAGATTTTACGGCCGAGGTCGAAAGGTCGCTGCGGGTGTTGGATGGAACTGTCGCAATTTTTTGCGCAGTCAGCGGCGTTGAGCCGCAATCAGAGACCGTCTGGCGACAGGCTAATAAGTATAAAGTTCCGCGTATTGCTTTTATTAACAAGTTGGATCGCATTGGCGCCGATTTTTATCGTGCGGTACAAATGATACGTGATCGACTTGGGGCAAATCCGATTCCCATCGAGTTGCCAATGGGGCAGGGTGATGACCTTGCAGGGATCATCGATCTCATTAGAATGAAGGCCATTGTTTATGACGAAGAAAAACTTGGTGCGGAATGGCAGGAACTTGATATACCTGACGAGTTTCAAGAGCAAGCACAGAAATATCGTGCTGAATTGCTTGAGGCGCTTTCTGATTATGATGATAATATATTAGAAAGTTTTCTGGCCGGGAAAGAAGTTGCAGAGCGGGATATTCACCTTGCATTGAGAAAAGCAACTTTGGATGTTGGACTTGTTCCTGTCTTGTGCGGTGCTGCTGTTAAGAATAAAGGTGTTCAGGCGCTGTTGGATGCGATTACTCGCTATTTACCCAGTCCGCTCGATATGCCTGACGTTGAGGGATATAATCCCTATACCGACAAAGCAGAATCGCGTCCACCTTCAACCGATGCTCCTTTTACGGCCCTGGCGTTCAAGGTTATGACTGATCCCTATGTTGGGAAATTGACATATATTCGAGTTTATTCAGGTGAAATTGAGGCGGGTAAAACAGCGCTCAATTCGACCTCTGGAAAAAAAGAAAGAATCAGCAGAATCCTTCGCATGTCTTCGAATAAAAAAGAAGATATTAATAAAATGTCTGCCGGCGATATCGTTGCCCTTGTGGGATTGAGATCGACTCGAACCGGCGATACGCTTTGCGATCCCAAGCATGTTATTTCGCTTGAAAAAATGCAATTTCCCATACCGGTGATCTCTATAGCCATCGAGCCGAAATCAAAGGCGGATGAAGATCGGCTTGTAAATTCCCTTGGATTGTTGTCTGACGAAGACCCCACATTTCAATTCAAGGTTGACGAAGAAACAGGCCAGATGATTATTTCCGGGATGGGCGAACTACACCTCGATATTCTTGTTGACAGGCTTTTGCGGGAGTTTAAGGTGCAGGCAAATGTTGGGCGACCGCAGGTTGCTTATCGTGAAACAATTACAGAAAAGGTGTTGAGCGAGATCAAGTTCATAAAGCAGACCGGCGGTAAAGGTCAATATGCTCACATTGTTGTCGAGTTTGAGCCATCTGAATCCGAAGATATTTTTGAGTTTGAAGACAAAACAGTCGGCGGCACCATTCCGAAAGGATTTATAAGACCGATTTCGCAGGGGATTAAAGAATCCATGGTTAGCGGCGCTATTGCCGGTTATCCGGTCATTGGAATTAAAGCAACACTGCTGGATGGCTCGTTCCATCGTGAAGATTCTTCGGAACTGTCTTTTAAAATTGCCGGCTCGATGGCTTTGCAGGATGCCATGAGAAGAGGAGCGCCAATCCTGATGGAGCCGATGATGGCTTTGGAAGTCATAACTCCCGAGGATTATTTTGGCACCGTTCTCAGTGATCTTGCCACTCGACGGGCGAGAATTGAAGGCCACGAAAAGAGAGTTGATTCCCAGGTCATTAAAGCAATCGTGCCATTAGCGGAAATGTTTGGCTATGCAACAGCCTTAAGGAATATGAGCCAGGGGCGTGCTGTTTTTACTATGCAATTTTACAAGTATGAAAATGTTGACAAAAATATTGCCAAAAAACTTTTAGAAAAAATGGGTTTGGCAGCTTGAGACAGAGTTTGAAATTAATAGATGAATATTAGGAGATAAGTTATGGCAAAGGAAAAATTTGATCGTTCAAAGCCCCATGTCAACATTGGGACGATAGGTCACGTTGATCATGGCAAGACGACGTTAACTGCTGCGA
>JAACEJ010000061.1 GCA_011682565.1 Actinomycetota bacterium
CTTTTGGATGATCTTTATTCGGAACTGGACAAAGATCGTGGAAAAAACGTCCTTGATTTATTTTCTGCGGGAAGCCAGGTTTTCATCACCGGGACATCCTTTGATTATGAAGCCGTGAAAAATATCCAGGATGAATCTGTCGACAAAGATGTTTTTTTTGTAAATTCAGGGCAAGTGAAGAGAGCTTAGTATGGGCAGAAAGAAAATCCAGACTTTGGGGGAATCGCTCGATGGCCTTATTCAACAACTGGGCATTGGAGCAAAGATCAACCAATTTCGCGTAATAGAGAAATGGTCGGAAATTGTCGGTGAAAATATCAGCAAAGTGACAAAACCCGAAAGAGTTGTTGACAAGATATTGTATATCAAAGTCAGCAGTATGTCCTGGCGAACGGAATTGTTGTTCCACAAGCTTGGCATTTTAGAAAAAATTGAAAAAACAATTGGTAAGGATATTATTTCGGATATCCGATTTCACTAAATAGAATAGAATTAAGAATTATTATGTCAGCCAGTCAGAACCAACCAGTTTACGATGCGAGTCAGATTCAGGTATTAAAAGGCCTCGAAGCCGTGCGACGGCGACCGGCAATGTACATCGGGGATGTCTCTTCACGGGGGCTTCACCATCTTGTGAACGAGGTCGTAGATAACAGTATCGACGAAGCGCTTGCGGGGTATTGTACTGAAATCGATGTAACGATTAACAATGACGGAACAGTGACTGTCCGGGACAACGGTCGTGGAATACCTGTGGATATTCATCCTGTGCAAAAACGTCCGGCTCTCGAAGTTGTGATGACCGTTCTTCATGCAGGTGGAAAATTCGACAAAAAAGCGTACAAGGTTTCCGGCGGATTACACGGAGTCGGTGTTTCCGTGGTCAATGCGCTTTCGGAATGGTGTGTTGCAGAAATAGCCAGAGACGGCAAAGTCTATCGGCAAGAGTATGAACGCGGGGTTCCCAAGTATGATGTTCGTGTTGTGGGGCGCCGAAAATCCACCGGCACGAAAATCACCTTTTCTCCCGACAGTGAAATCTTTAAAAAGCGAAAATTCAGCTTTGAAATTCTTCTCGAGCGTTTGCGGGAATTGGCGTTTCTCAATAAAGACCTTAAAATATCGTTAACGGATGAAAAAAGCGGTAAATCTGAAAAGTTTCGCTACAAGGGCGGTCTTTTAACATTTTTAGAATATCTCGACCAGGGACGAACACCGATCACCAAAAAGGGCATTTATTTTTCTGCGGAAAAAGAGAACATTCCTGTTGAAATTGCATTTTCATATAACGATTCATACTCGGAGAATATTTACTCCTATGTTAACAATATCCACACCATAGAAGGCGGAAGCCATCTTGTCGGGTTTAAAACCGCACTTACGCGTACCCTTAATAATTTTGCCACCAAAAACAAATTGCTAAAAAATGGTGATCCCAGCTTGACCGGGGATGATGTGCGCGAAGGAATTACCGCCGTGGTTAGCATCAAAGTTTCCGAGCCACAATTTGAAGGACAAACAAAGACCCGGCTTGGAAACAGCGAAGTTCGCGGTATTGTTGAGAACATTGTTAATGAGGGCCTTTCCAATTATCTGGAAAAGAATATGCCGGTGGCGCGCAAGATTATTGAAAAGTGTAAATCTGCTGCACGCTCCAGAGAAGCAGCCCGTAAAGCGAAAGAGTTGACGAGAAGAAAAACTGCCTTGGAAAGTGAGGGGCTGCCCGGCAAACTGGCGGATTGTTCTCTCCGCGATGCCGAGCGCACCGAACTGTTTCTTGTTGAAGGTGATTCCGCAGGCGGCAGCGCAAAACAGGGAAGAGACCGCCGCTTTCAGGCTATTTTGCCTCTTCGTGGAAAAATTCTGAATGTCGAAAAAGCACGAATCGACAAAATGTTATCCAATGAAGAAATCAGAACCATTGTCGCATCTCTTGGTACCGGTATAGGCAGAACAGAATTTGTTGTTGACAGACTGCGTTACAGCAAGATCATCATCATGACCGATGCTGATGTGGATGGCTCCCATATCCGCACGCTTTTGCTGACATTTTTCTTTCGCCACATGCGCCCTTTAATTGATCACGGGCATTTGTACATTGCCCAGCCCCCTCTTTATCGTGTAAAAAAGGGGAAAGAAGAAAAATATGTCTATGATGAAGATGAACGCGATGAAATTGTCAAAAAAATTAGCAAAAACGGAAATGAAAAAATCGACATCCAGCGATACAAAGGTTTAGGCGAGATGAACCCCGACCAATTGTGGAAGACAACAATGGATCCCCTGAATCGTACGATTCTGCAGGTGGCCATAGAAGAGGCGTTTGAAGCAGATCATGTTTTTTCCATGCTCATGGGTGACAATGTCGAACCGAGAAGAAAATTTATTGAAGAGAATGCAAAATATGTACGCAATTTGGATGTTTAACGACTATTAAAAATAAACATTTTGAATCTTATGACAAATCTTTCTGAAAATATTATAACGGTTGCAATTGAAGAGGAAATGCGCAAATCATACATTGACTATTCAATGTCTGTTATTGTTGCGCGCGCATTACCGGATGTCCGCGACGGTTTGAAACCCGTGCATCGACGCGTGCTTTACGGGATGCTGGACCTGGGTCTGAGGCCGAATTCTTCTTATAAAAAAAGTGCCCGAATTGTCGGCGAGGTTTTGGGTAAATATCATCCCCATGGCGATTCGGCTGTTTACGATGCCATGGTGCGCATGGTGCAGGATTTTTCCCTTCGTTACCCCCTCGTGGATGGCCAGGGCAACTTTGGCTCCATTGATGGCGATTCACCGGCGGCAATGCGTTATACGGAAGCCAGGCTGGCCAGCATCGCTGAAGAAGTTGTGAGGGACATTGAAAAACAGACCGTCGATTTTGTGCCGAATTTTGATGACTCGCTGAAAGAACCGTCGGTTTTGCCTTCGCTTTTGCCGACTTTATTGATTAACGGTGCATACGGTATTGCCGTGGGTATGGCAACAAACATTCCGCCGCATAATCTGAATGAAGTTGTCGATGCCCTGTCGGCACTTATTGAATCGCCAAAGTTAAAATCGGAATCTTTACTGAAATATCTCAAAGGCCCGGATTTCCCCACGGGTGCAACGATCTTTGGTGACGAGGGCATCAAATCCTATTTTGAAACCGGCCGTGGAAAGTTGATGGTTCGTGCGCGTGCCCATGTCGAAGATATGCGCGGCGGCAGGGAAAGGATTATTGTTACGGAAATTCCTTACCAGGTCAGCAAGGGCACCTTGCTCGAACGCTCGGCAGCTCTGGTTCGGGATAAAAAACTTGACGGCATCACTGAAATCCGCGACGAGTCGGACCGGGAAGGAATGCGCGTCGTTTTCGAACTTCGTAAAGAAGTCAATGCGGAAAAAGTGCTTCAAGACCTTTATAAACATACACAATTGCAGACCACTTTTGGCGTCATTCTCCTCGCGCTGGTTAATGGCCAGCCGAAAGTGATGAGTGTGAAGGAGATGCTCCAGGAGTTTCTGGAATTTCGTCATAAAGTTGTTTTGCGCCGGACAAAATTTGATCTCGATAAAGCTGAAAAACGTGCGCACATTCTCGAAGGCTTGAAAAAAGCGCTGGATAATATCGACGAAATAATTGCCATTATCAAGAAATCAAAGAATGTCGATACTGCGCGCCGATCTTTGATTAAGACTTTTAATTTCTCAGAGATTCAGGCGCAGGCTATTCTGGATATGCGTTTACAGCGACTAACTGGCCTGGAGCGCAGAAAAATAGAGCAGGAATACCTTGCACTCATCAAACTCATCGAAAAGTTAAAATCATTGCTCGCAAGCAAGTCGCGGCGCATGCAATTGGTGAAAACAGAGCTTCAGGAACTTAAGGAAAAATACGGCGACGAGAGAAAAACACAGATCATCGGTAAAACGACGGGAAAAGTACCTCTGACCGAGATGATGAAGGAGGATGAAAATCTCATCACAATTTCTCTTCATGGAATTATTAAGCGAACTTTACAAAGTGAGCTGGAAAAAGAGCCGACACTGTTGAAACCTGCATCCGGGAAAGATTTTGTCGAACGCGTTCACGTTTCTGCCAACAGCCACAGGCTTTTATTCTTTACGAATTTGGGACGGAGCTATGTCCTGCGATCAAGTTTTATTCCCATGGCCGGCAACGGTGATCATGGCATTTCATTGCAACATCTTTTGCAATTAAATCCTGAAGAAAAGCTTGTTTTTTCTTTGGAAACGGATAAATTTGACCAGGAAAAATTTATTTTCCTGACGACAAAAAACGGGCTGGTAAAAAGAGTAGCCTTTTCAAGTCTGGCCTCTGTAACCAAAGAAGGCTCTGCAGTTATTGGGCTTAAGGAAGGTGATGAGCTTATAGCCGCAACATTAACCACAGGCGAAGAAGATATATTGCTCGCTTCGGCAGGGGGCCAAGTTGTACGTTTCAACGAGCAGGACGTGAGAGATATGGGTCTTCAGGCCGGCGGCATCAAAGGCATCGAATTGGCAAAGGATGATTTTGTCGTCGATATGACCAATATAAAAGCCAAAAAATCTTACCTGTTCACAGTGACGACGCTTGGTTTTGGGAAACGCAGCAGTCTTGAAGAGTACGGAAGAATCCGCCGCGGCGGTAAAGGAATTATTAATTTCAAGCTATCACCCAAAACCGGAAAGGTCGCCGGCATACTTGAAGTAAAGAGCAATGAACCGATTCTGCTCTTTTCCCGAAAGGGTAAAATTAAAAAACTAAGAGCCAAATCAATCAAACAGATGGGACGGGCAAGCCAGGGCGAAGTCGTTGCCAAAGTTCCGCAAAAAGATGAAATTGTCAAGTGTGTTTTTCTACCACAAGTAACTGTAAAATAGTAAAGCGGTTGTCAGCTTAACCAAGGGATGCTTTAAATAAAATGGCAAAGTAAACGAAGGAAAATGAGATTTGAGTACGCTGGGATATGAAGAAGGGGTAAGGAGGATGGTGACGGCGTTGCTTCGTAAAATAATGGAAGATCAGGAAACGATCACGTGTCGTCAGTTGTGCGAAAAAGAACTTCCTGGTTTTGTTAAAAACAGTTTTCATGCTATCGCCAGAAGGCGCATAAAAGAAAAAGAACCGGTTGTTTTTAATGCAAATGCCGGTTCTGACTTTGATGACGAAATCGTGAAAAGCGCGCGCGAGCAATTAATGAATGAATTGCAAAGCAGTGTGCAATTTAGCCGGGCTGATGCAGAATCGTGCGTGAAAAAAGCTCTCAAGATTCGCTTTGAACTTTTGCTCAGGCCACAATATGCAATTGAGACAATTTTTTTCCGTAAAACGAATGAACTGGATAAGAATCTTTTAAAACTCTCTCTCAAGAGATTCGGAGAAAATATTCCTTTCCTTGAGCATCTGTGCGAAGAACTCGACAAATACGAAAACGATAGAATAGATAACAGCCGGTTTAAACTGTTCGCGCAGCAAGTTATGTATAAACTGTATTCAAACGGCTACAGGCAAACCATCCTCATCGACTCTAATTTGCTGATTGATTTTTTTGATATCGATGGCGCTTTGGAGGCAAATGGACTGGAATCCAGGTTAGTTGAAGAGTTTTTTTCCACCCGGGGATTTACAGATGCATTTCAAACCATTCATCAAAAAATTAAGGAGGGCAAAAGGTATTGGTCGAAAGAAGACTTTATGCAATTTTTACCCCTGGTAGTAAATGGTGGAAAGAATGCTTCGACTGCTGATGCCCGGGAGGAATTGACAAACAATAACCATCCCCGCATCATCTACACTGAAGATAGTTTTGAAAAGATTCAACGTGCAAAAATAGAACGCCAGCCACCGGGTCCCTACCCCTCTATTCTGGAATTCATCGACCCTGAAGATTGGAAACTGCTTCTGAAAAAAATATTCAAAAAAGATTCACTCGATTTCAGTCGTTTCATCCACAAGATAGACAGGGTAGATAAATGGCGAAGCTCTAAAGAAATTATAGATTGGGAACTGGAACAACGCAGCGTTGATCCGTATTCTAAAGAAGCGGTTAAATTGGGCGATATTGTTTTTGCAAAATTTTTCTCAAAAGGAAAATATGCCTGAAAACTTGGAGATATTTCCAATGATTCGTAACAAAAAATACCCGATCATCTTCCTTTCCCTCATTTCTCTCTCGGTTCTTTTTTTTCTCCTAAAAATTGTAGTATCCGAAAGCAATCAAGAGGTAGGAATCGTTACATTTGTGCAGGGCTCGGCGAAAAAGCAGAAACATACCGAGAAACTGTGGAAAAGTGTTGCAAAAAATTCTCAGGTTACCGGCGGAGAGCGGGTCAGAACTTTAACCCGGTCGCGGGCAGAACTGGATATGGCTCACATCGACAAAATACGCATGGCACCAAAGACCACGATTGATATTTTAAAGCTCTACGAAGAAACAAAAGAGAACATTCGCGAAGCAAACATTGTTCTGCAAAAAGGTGATCTTTGGGCGAACATAGCGAAAAAAGGAAAAAACATGCGGCTTTCCATTGGTACGCCCATTGCAGCCGCTGCAATTACCGGAACAACTTTGCGCATGAGTGTTCAGGATGATTCAACATCAGAGCTAAAAGTTTACCACGGCCAAGTGATTTTGACCAATGCGCCGCAATCCAGCACTGTCATTCCCAAAAATATTGAACCTCATGAAATTTCCGGCCCACATGAGATTGCCGGTCCTCATGAGGTTTCTCTGCAGGAATGGGCGCTGATCGTCAAGTCGATGCAAAAAGTTAAAGTGAACAAAAAGGGACAGGTCGTCTATTCGGGAGATTTTGCTTCCACAGACAGCGACGAACAATCGGAATGGGTGCGCTGGAATAAGGAGCGGGACAGGATGAGTGGGAAATAGCCGTTTTGTGTATGCTAGGAAGAGTATTAACAACTAAGAAACACCATCACCCGTACATTTTAATAGTCGGACGTCCGTCCAGCAAGAGTCTGCCCCTGGTGCCCTCGGCCGGATAGCCGATGAATAATACGGTGTTCTGCGGGTTGGGAAGCCGCTGTTCAAGATGATGCAAAATTCGTCCCCCTGTCGCTTGCTGAAATAATAATTGCGCCATTTTTCACAGCGTTAATGGCAATGGATTCTTCTCTACTGCGACAAATCTGTAGATATTTCGGTTGAAACAGCTTTTCCCTTCAAGCGTTTCTGTGCGCGTCTCGATATTGAAATCCGGCACATGATTCTTAAAAACTTGTGTTGTATTGATCGCCATTGGGGAATCGATAAAAATTTTCAAAGCCGGTATTTCGCCCTTTTCCTCTAATTCACGTATAATATACAAAAGCGTCTGGGTTCTTCCAACTGCAAATGAAGGAATGACAAGGACACCACCTCGCCGGTAACTTTCATTTATAACCCAACTTAATGCATCAATCGGATCAATTTCATTGTGCAATCGGTCGCCATAGGTTGATTCCAGAATAAGATAATCGACATTAAAAACCTGGGTCGGATCTTTGAGCACCTGCTGGGACGGTCTGCCAAAATCGCCGCTGAAAAGAATTTTCCGGCTGTCCTGGCCATTTTCCCTTTTCAGCTCGATGAATGAAGAACCGAGAATATGGCCGGCATCCTTAAATTTTATTCGCACTTTGTCAAGATAGTACTCCTCGCCATAATGAACAGGCTTAAACAAGGTCATGGCTTTTTCTGCTTCTTTAACGGTGTACAAAGGCAGAGCCGGGGAATGTTTGGAAAATCCTTTTTTATTTGCCCAAAAGGCATCTTCTTCCTGCAAATGGGCGCTGTCTTTTAACATAATATTGCACAAATCCCGGGTGGCGTAAGTACAATGAACCTGACCGCTAAAGCCGTGGGAGCAAAGTCTGGGCAGATAACCGGTATGGTCGATATGGGCATGAGTAAGAAATATCTTTTCAATTTCTTCCGGCGGGATTGGGAGAGGCTCTCAATTGCACAAACGATTTTCCTTTTTTCCCTGAAAAAGACCACAATCAACGAGTATTTTGTGTTGGTCAATTTCCAAAAGACATTTGGACCCGGTAACGGTTCCCGTTGCGCCCAGAAAAGTTAATTCGGCCATGCTGTTCTCCTGTCAATAATTTGCGTTAATATTAAGTACCACACGTCCTTCTGTAATCGACCTTTGGAGGCCGTTGGTTTTAGCACCAGAAATTAAATTCCATAGAGTTGTTCAAATTGTCGGCCAAGCATGTACAAATTAGCTTTTGTCACTTGTTCCGCTGACCATCAATTTATAATAACATTTTTTTTCAAGTATAAAATAAATTTAGGAAGAGGTTCTTACGATGACAAGATCAAAATGTTGTTATGTCTTTCAATAGTAGTTACAGTTCTTTCCCCTTTTATCAGACCAAGCCAATCACATCAGATAGATGAAACTCTATAGTTTTGATTTTTTCTTTAATAAAAGGTCTGAAATATGATTAAAAATTATGGCAGCAGAATGCCTGTTTGAATTTTCATTAAATTCCCTTGAAATCCTTTCAGCATTTAAACGATTACCACGATAATAGCGTTCAAAAAGAGATGAATAGCCGATTAGAGCATCTGCACATCTATGATCCAAAATAGAATCCACTAAAAGATAACCTAGGCTGAAGTTAATGCCTGTAGCATTCAACCCATTTAACAAATTTCCTCCATAAATTTGACCGCTTCCAGGAATAAATGTTGAAAACCATTTCGCGAGCTTCGGAGACTTGTTTCCAGGAAGATTGTCTGCAGAAAATAATGATAAAACTTCTTCATTGACTGGTTGAATAGTAAAGTACTTGGAAAAGACCCTTTTTGCTTTATCCCACTCGTATTTATACAAGTAGCAAATACCAAGGTAAAAATTAGCTTTTTTTATCAAGGATGAATTTTTGCTGAACATTCGAACCCTTAAAAATTCAAACTCTGCAGCACTATACTTTTCTTCGACAATCAAGACAATTCCGATATTCACTCGTATTGCATCCCTTGTGCTATCAATCGACGATTTACTCATTGCCTTATCAAATGCATTAATAGCATTTTGGAACTGCCCGTCATTACGATAAGCCATCCCAATTTTAAAATAAACTTGGCATTCCTTCCCTTCGTCATGATTAAAACAGAGGAAGCGTTTATATTCTGTAATTGCTTCTTCAAGGTTACCTGTTTTCAACAACCCGTCGGCAAGTGTTAATGCAAAATCCTGTGCATAAACGGAGGCTGACAAAACCAGACAAATCCAAGTTATATGAGTTATTTTATAAATGCAAGTCAAGCCGGATATCTATCTTTTTAATTAAATCGTTTTCTGTTTTTTCGTTATATAATTTTACCGCGACAACGGAACCGTAAATATCACCCAAATAAAAGCCGCCACATAAAATTCCATAAATCCATCCTTTAGTTGATCGGATTTTATTTTTGTTAAAACCATCATAAGCTTGCCAACCAGTTAAGCCAATAGTAATTAATGAATATATTCCATCATTGAACCGATGGGCATACATTTTTCCTGCACCAGGTATAACTGAAGAAAGTAATGCTGCACTTAATTTATTTTTTCTATGAATATCAGAGCCTTCTAAGGCTAAATTTCGTAGCAAGAAATTTAAAGAGTCGGAGAGAGCATTGCCAGTTATCGCATTAGAAGAAATTTGATATGCCTTTTCCCATTTTTTCAAATGGAGGTAATTAATAGATTTTAAACTACTAAATTTATTAAAGTTTAGTATTGAAGTATGTGGGTGATCATCCAGAAAATTTAAAGATTGCTCAAATTTTCCCATCTTAAAATATAAAAATGCTATTTCATACAAAGCAGAATCTCTTAATGTGCTTGCTTGTTTTTGATTAATTATCTTTTTAAAAATATCAATCGCTTTTTGCGGCTTTTGTCCCAAGCTATAACAGGTTCCAATTTTAAATAAAATGGAGTCATCAGGCGCTGATTCAGAGATGAGCAAAAAACGTTGATATTCACCTGCTGCTCTCAAGTAATCGCCTTCAGAATAAAGATATTCAGCGAATTGAAGAATGTGCTGTGGAGTAAAATAATTTGTCTGAGCATTAACAGAAGCAGAAGATATAAATAGCTGAACGGAAAAAATTGAAAGGAGGAAAAAATGCGTTTTCATTAGTCCTGCCAGGTATTGCGTTCAATGGGGTCATAACTCTTGTCGGTCACCGGGTGAATGGGATAATACTTTCGTCCTAATCCATTACATCGCTGAAGTCGGTCAAAGGTCATCAGACCGCCATAAAAAACTCCGTATTTTTTTATAGCGGCCATTCCAAATTTGGAACAACTTGGGGTGAAATTGCAAACAGGAATATCTTGAGAAGATATGAACAATTGATAGAATCGGATACATCCCATAATCGATACTTTGATTTCATTTGTATCATAAAAGGTAAAAGGACTGGGTCGCTCTATATTTACAGAATGGAGTGGATTATAATAAGCGATGAAATTCAGTTCATCAGCAGTTTGTTCATGACTCTCAGATATTACTCCCAGTAAAAGTAAAATTATATAAATAATTAAAAGAGGCTTTCTTACCATTCAACT
>JAACEJ010000565.1 GCA_011682565.1 Actinomycetota bacterium
CGTTCAGAGATTTTAACGTATGAAATAAAGATTTTGCACTCGTGCTGCACTACACGGTAATTGCCTTTTTCATTAAACCTGCCTTCAAATCATTCAGTTGCTGTCGCAAACTTGCATCGATTGCTTTTCCTTCTATGTCGATAATGAACCCGCCCAAAATATCCGCATCTGTCCTGTTTTCGAGCATAATATCGGCCTTTAGAGAGGCTGACAGGTATCGTTTTATTTCGGTGAGTATTTCATCGCTCAGAGGGATGACGCTGATTATTTTCGCCTTTACGCGATGCATTTTCTGATTGTAAAGCTGCGTAAACTGCTGTGCAATTTCAGCAAAATAAACCTGCCTGTTTTTTAAAATAAGCAGGCGGATAAAATTCAGAAACAAATCGGAAGTTTTGTTTTGCAAAAGATCGGAAATAATTTTCATTTTAGCTTTTTTATCGACTTCGGGCGTGATTAAATAAGCTCGAAGTCGGCCATTTTCCCGAAAAAGTTTGGAAAAAAAGTTAATCTCCTGAAAAACTTGTTCAATTTTCCCTCTTTCCTCAGCCGACTTTAATAATGCGCGAGCATACCGTTTTGCAAATGGTACAAGCCTCAATTCATATCCTCAAGTTTTGACAATGACTCACTGATAATTACTTTATGATCTTTTTCGTCCAAAGAGCGTCCAATCAGTTTTTCCGTTGCCATCATAGAAAGATTAACAGCAAGTTCCTGAATATCTTCCATTGCTTTGTCACGGCTTAATTCAATGTCACGTTTTGCTTTTTGCAGCATTTTATCCGCTTCAAGATGTGCCCGTTTAACAATGTCCTCTTTGATCGATTCAGCCGATTTTTGACTTTTGCCAATAATTTCCTGCGCGGTTTTTTGTGCGGTTTTTATGATTTGAGCTTGTTCAGCCAAAGTTTTTTCCGCTTCGATTCGCGCCTTTTCAGCTTTGTCCAGGGATTCCTTGATTCGATGTTCCCGATCCTCCAGCATGTGAAGGATAGGATGCCAGGCAACCTTGCGAAGGATAATTAACAAAGCGATAAATGTCAAGGCGGTCCAAAATAATGTCCCGCCTTCAGGGGTCAAGAGTTCCATGTTTTACCTGGATTTTAAGAGTTTTTATTTGATACTTAATAAAAAACTGATTGCAGCGGACATGAGGGCAACACCCTCGATCATTGCTGCAGTAATAATCATTACACCGCGAATCTCGCCGGCAGCTTCAGGTTGTCTTGCTATTCCCATCGCAGCACCGCTTGCTAATTTTCCAATGCCAATACCGGCTCCAATTGTTGCACCTGCCACACCGATTCCGGCTCCCAAAAATGCCATTCCTGCTGGGTCCATTTTGTTCTCCTTTTTCGAAAATAATAATATATTTATATTGTGTTTAATGAATTTGTTCGTTAGCCGATTTCCACCTGCTTTTCTAGTGCTCTTCTTCTAAAGCTAATCCTATAAATACCGCTGATAAAATAGTAAAAACATAGGCCTGAATGAGTGCAATCAGTATTTCGAGCAGCGCGCTGAAAAGAATGAGAAAAAAAGGAAATGGGGCAACGATCCAACTTTTAAAAATGAAAATGATGCTCATTATTGAAAGAATCGATATATGTCCTCCCATCATGTTCGCAAAAAGACGAATGGCCAGTGCAATGTGCCTGGAAAGAAGACTCATCACTTCAACAGGCACCATGATGGGTAATATGAAAACAGGCAGTCCAGACGGGATAAAGTTTTTAAAATAACCCAACAAGCCATGCTTTGCAATTCCGGCATATTGGCCAATAAAAAATGTCATTAACGCAAGGGTCGTAGTAACACCGATATCGCCCGTTGCCGATGTCGCCCCGGGTACCAGCCCGAGCAGATTGCATACAAGAATGAAAAAAAAGGCAGTAAACAAATAGGTCGAATATTTCCATCCTTCATCGCCGAGGTTTGGAATGATAATATCATCCCTTAAATACACGACAACAGATTCGAGCATATTTCCCCATCCGTGTGGAACTTGCCTTTTTTTTCGAAAAGCCAGCGTAAAAGCAGAAATTAAAAGTGCTGAAGCAATCCACATCATAATGATATGGTTAGTAATTGTTAAATCAATTCCCCAAATGGTAGGCAATTTGATGACCGGTTGCGCCAGAATATGATGCATAATGAATTCAGAGCCGCCGCCCGCTTCAGCGCCCGCTTGGGCAGCAGTCTGTTCAACAGCTTTTGCGGCAACATTATAAAGCATTGTTCGCTGTCTTTTGATTTTGCATTTGTTTGTTCACCAGTTTGATTTCGTAATATTGTAAAAAAATATAAAATATCATAAAAGAGATAATAAAAGCAATCAATGAAATTTTTGTAAATTTATAGATAATAAAAAGTACCAGAATAAATCCTGAAAACCGAAGAGCCATCCCGGCATAGATGGTTTTGAAAAATATTTTCGAGTTTTTACTAAACGACCAGCTAATGGATACATAACTGAAAATGATATTAAAAAGACTAAAGATGTATCCGGAAAGTACTGCTTTGGCTATGGAAGCCCCTCCTAAATAGTATGAGGGAATGATTCCAATGACAAACAGTGCCAATGTTGCAAAAATGATTAATTTAATCGAGTTGCCTTTACTGTTCATAAGAATCAGTGTCTTTTGTTTTCCCTCTTTTTTTCTGTGGATAGACAACTCTGTAGATATTCAGAAATCCTGATGTTGCTCCCAGCAGAATTCCCAGAACGAGAAACAAGGGTAGAGTTTTCAGTTTTGAATCCAGATACCAGCCCAAAACCACACCCAGAGCAATGGAAATGAAAAATTGCAATCCAAGGTCGATATAGCGGCCAAAAGATTTTGCAGCATTTTTTTTCTTGCCTTTTGAAGGATCAGCCATAACAGGAGGATCACCTAGTGCGTATCGTTCTCATTGATTCTTCCCGGCTTGTTTATTTTGCCAAAGTCGGGAGCTTTTCCGTCACCCGACATGGAGCATTTGCCTTCAAAAATTGCGCCTTCATCGATGACGAGCTTGTTGGTTTTCATTTCACCGCGAAATTCCGATTTGCTTTCCAATACAATTTTCCCCTGAGCAACAACAGTACCGTTGAGTTTACCGCCAATGACGAGGTCTTTAACTTTTGTATTACCGATAACTTCGCCTTCTTTACCGATAACCAGCGTATCGGTTGTATCGATATCCCCTTCAAAACGCCCGTCAACACGCAGACTGTGCTGCACGCTGATTTTCCCCTCAAATTTGGTTCCCTTGCCCAGAATAGTGTTCAGCTCACCGCTTTTTTCAAAACTTTTCATTTTTTCATCTCAATAATTATTGTTAATTTTTAAAATTTATTATATTGTCAGGAGCCACCTGGTT
>JAACEJ010000566.1 GCA_011682565.1 Actinomycetota bacterium
TGATGTGGCCAAAGAAGCGGAAAAATGGAAAGAACTGGATCAGAAATTAAAGCCAAAATATTGTCAGGCTGTGGCAGCACTGGAAAATGCGCGCAAAAAGCATTTAAAAGAATCGGAAGAAGCGGAGCTGGCAAAAACGGAATTTGACGCGGCAAAAGCCAAATATGAGGAACTGACCATGCCGGCGCTGGATGCCAGATGGCGGAATTTATGGCTCATCTTTATTGCCATTGCTGAATTTCCTCTCAACAGCATTGTTTTCGGCATTTTGGGTTCGGGGCGGCTTGAAACTTATATCATCTCCGCCGGTTTGTGTGTGGCCATTCCGCTCATTGCCCACTTTTTTGGGCAGTCTATTCGCCAGGAAAATAAGAACAGTACCGACGTCATTTTAATGATCACCATGCCGGTGACTATATTATTGATTCTTGGCGCCATTGCTTTCATTCGCGCCAAATATTTTGAGGCCATGGTGCACCAGGATTTGATCGGTATTTCCATCACGCCGACGCAGATGACCATTTTGTTCATCATTATCAATATGGCCATTTTCCTCGTCGCGGTTATGGTGTCGTATGAAGGCAGCCACCCGGATAAAAAGTATTTCAAAACAATTACCGGCAGATATAAAGAAGCAATGAAGCGGCTGCAAAAAGAAGCGACGGAAGCGACGGAAGCCGGGACCGAACTGGCGCGGGCCGAACAAAACTTTCAACAAGTGCGTCAGCATCGTCTGAAAAGCCACGAAAAATTCATTCAGGCCATTAAAACAATTGTGGATGGCGGCGAATGGCTGGTCTCCTCTTACCGCGCCGCTAACCTGCGCGTCCGCAAAGACATTCCCCAGTGTTTCAAACAACAGCCGCAATCGCCGGCAATTCCCGCAGAGCTTTTAAAACTGGACTGGGAATGTAACGGACAAGCCGGAGGAAAAACGGAATGAAAAGATTCTCCTACATTTTATTTTTTGCGCTTTTATTTTCTTCCTGCGGCCTGATAAAAAAGAATAATCAAAAGAACGGCAAATGTGTTTGCGCTTTGTTCGATCTTTCCTATTCCACACACAGGAAAAATGTGCGCCGGAGCTATGCCGCGGACATGCGCAAAATTATGCAAAAAATGAGGCCCGGCGATGTGCTGGTCGCCGGTCTCATTACGCAAAAATCCATTTCCGAACTGTCGTTTTGCGTGCAATACGAATTTAATAAATTCAAAGCAACGACGGACAATCCTCTCTATAAAAAAGCTGAACGCAGGCAGTATCTCAATTCAATGCAGGCGATTAAAGATTCGCTGCTGACAGTTGTTGACTCGACTCTTTTCAGGTCTCACAACAGAATCATGAAAACAGAAATCATGGGCGCTTTGCAGGTGGCGGATCGAATTTTCCGGGTCTATGATTTACCCAATAATATTCTCGTCATCATGTCGGACATGATTGAAGATTCGCAATTCTATCGCTTTCAGAATGAGAATTTGAGCGATCGGAGAATTCAGGCAATTATAAATAATGAAAAGAAAAACGAGCGGCTGCCGTCATTGACAAACGTAAAAGTATATGTTACCGGTGCTATGGCGAAAAACCGCAAAAGGCAACTTTTAATACAAAAATTCTGGCAGGAATATTTTCAGGCATGTGGTGCGGATTTAGCACCGGAAAATTATGGCAGTGTTATGGTACGGTTTACAGAATGAGATTAAACCGACCAGCCGAATTTAGTGTCTTACGAGTGAAATTGTGACCCTAAACGGCAAAATACTTTTATCAATACCTGCTAATTTATTGTAATTCAACATCTCATGATGTCTATTTTAAAAACCCAACTTTTTGTATGTATATAGTTCCTGCTTGTGCGGGTTTAATGATGGCAAATGATATCCAGCACCAAAATGGAAATAAAACTAAACGCAGAGGTCGCAAAGATTTCATTGTTTTTTAATCCGGTTTTTCTCTGCGATCTCGGCGCGCTTTGCGTTAAATTCTCTTCAATTTTTTGTCCGGGTTAGAAAATTACAAATCTCTTTGTCCGTCACAACCTGCGGGAGGATTGTAAAACCCATTTTATGTTTTTGCAACACCCTCGTGAGCTCACATGAATTTATTGAATGAAAGGAGCAACAATGGAAACACCCTTGGCGCAAAAGTTTATTATTACAAACGTTTATCCCTTTTCCCTGGTGCGCCGAAAAATGATTGCTGTGCCTGTCGAGCTAAAAGATGTTATTGTTTCATTGAAAAGCGGGACTTTTGCTTCTGCCTGGGGACATCGAAACACGTTAGAGGTCGTCAACAAAATGCTCGGCGTGGATATTACCCCTGCAAGCGAACGTCCGGCTATTGTACTTGATGCGCAATATTTTCCAACCCTGAATGGTGACCAATTCACAAAAGTCGTGCTCGTTAGTCCGAACTTTAAAAAAGGCTTTCGTCCGAAAATCGGCGAAGAAGTGCCGGAAAAAGCTATTCTGGGCTGGCAGGCATTGCTGCTGGACTTTGAATAATAGGAGATAAAATGTATACCATACCACTTGAAAAAATGTCCTTACCTTTTTCTGTGGTCAATTTTGAGCTGGAAGCGGTCGACGCAATATACTTTGACAAATTCCCCGGCTTTATCTTTAGAAGCGGTTTTGGCTTTGCGCTGCGAAAACTGTGTCGTTATAAAAATGAAAATATACCATGCAAGGAATGCCGGTTAAAGGATGTCTGCCCTTATGCATATATTTTTGAAACACCGCGAAGCGATAGCAAAACCGTCGATTTCACAGCAGAAGGTTTCCCACATCCCTTTGTTTTCCAGCCGCCGTTTCTTGCAAATCCACACGTTTCCGCCGGGCAAACAATGCATCTCTCTTTAACCCTGTTCGGCAAAGGCATCTCTTATTTGCTTTTCTATATTTATGCTTTTGATCTTCTGGGAGAATACGGCCTGGGTCCTGCCCGGGGCCGATTTTTGCTCAAACGAGTAACAGATCATTTAAACGAAAAAGAACTCTATGCTCTGGATGATAAAACGCTGCGCGGCGAACCGACTGTTCAAGACATCGTGGATTTACAAGATCATAACAGTCACGATTCTGCCACATTGCATTTCTTAACGCCGGCTAAAATACTCAATAAGAACAGGCCCGTCAAAACATTGCAGCCGGAAGTTCTGATTAAAAGAATTCTGGGCAGGGCATCATTGTTGGCGCAGCTTCATACCGATAATAAATGGCAATTTGATCATAAAGAACTCATTGCGCGTTTTAGTGCAGATGTACATCCTGACAAGGATTCTTTACAGACGCAGGTTATGTCGCCCTATTCAGTAAGACAAAAGCAATATCAACCACTCGATACAATCAATGGCACAGTAACTTT
>JAACEJ010000567.1 GCA_011682565.1 Actinomycetota bacterium
AAGTTATTTAACTTCTATGCCCAATTTTTCAAAATAAATCCCACATAAATAATCAAGATCGCGTATGTTGTCAAAATAATCGTTTGCGACGCCGTATAGATCTTTTTCAGTGCTTAAAAGCGAACGAAAAGCCTGGATGAGATTATCAACAGATTCTTCCCCTTTGAGGTATTGGTTCAGTTTTGAATTGTATAGTTTCCGCCGTGATTGCAAACTTGCATAAACACTCTGCAACTGTCCTCTTTGCTTTCTTTACCCAATAGAGTTTGTAATAACGCACGATATTTTTTAATGGCTTCAAGTGTTTCTGTGCGGGGAACGAGGTCGTAATATCGTTCAGAAGCATTGCGGATCACCCGACGAATCGTATTTACATATCCGATATTGGCGCTGTATAGCTCATTCTCCTGGAATGTTCTTTTGGTCAAACGGCTGAGCTTTCGATTGGAACTGAAAAGAGGAAATTCAAGAAGGCCTTCTACAAATTGGGTGTGCTCATATTCTCCCGATATTATATCGGTCGAGTTTCCCACATCAAATGACAGCGATGTGCCATCAAAGAATTCCTTCTCCATCCCCGCAACGACTTCACCGGAAGTCTCATTTCCGGATTTTCTCTTTACGCGGCTGTCCAGAAGAAGCGGGATAAATTGTGTGTATTCACTCTCAAAAAGTTTGAAATTGTATTTTGCCGACTCGAGCTTATTTCTGGATGCTGTAATTCCTGCACTGTTCTCGTAGCTTATCCGAATAATGGAATTCGGGTTTAAAATCTTTTCTGTCTCTGTTTTTCCCTGTGCAAATAAATGCGATACAATGGTGGCCGATATAAAACAAAATATCATGATCTGTGAGAATTTGGACTTTGGGAAATAATACATTGTTTTTGCCTCTGCCGATTCGTCTTTTTAAATTTTCAAAAATATAATACAAAAAGATTAAAATCAGATTAACAAGGTAAATGAATGTCTTGATTTTATCCCCGGCGAAACGTACTTTTACATCTTTGATACACAAGTGCTGTGTGTTATCATTTCAAGGACAATGATATTTCGTTTCATTCCACCGGAAAGAAGGTAATATGAAATTTCGACATATTATTTTAGTTATTTTATTATTGGCTTTTTCTGCCGGGAGCATGGCTCAACAATCGGATTCCCTGATTCTGCGCCAAATTTCCGTCTATTCTTCTCACGATGAATATTGCGCCTGGCCGACAATTGTTCGTGCTTCAAACGGCGATCTTGTGGTGGCGTTTAGTTTGAATGAGGAACATCTGGGTCCTGACGGTAAAATTGTTATGGTTCGTTCTTCCGATAACGGGAAAACATGGACCAAACCGCAAATCCTGTATGATTCTCCGATCGATGATCGCGATATCGGATTGACCGTCGGCAAAAACGGACTGATGCTAGCTCACTTGTGGTCAACTTTTTGGACATGTGAAAAATACCGGGCCTTGCCGCCGAAAGCTTATCCGCCGGAAACCATAGATCGCTGGTGCAAGGTTGTTAATCGGCCGGACTATAAAGCGGCAAAGAGCATGGCAGGAGAAGCGGGTCTGGTTTCCAGAGATAACGGCAAAACCTGGTCGCCGCGGCTGCCGGGAAAAGATTCCGTTAAAGGGGGGATTCAATTGCCTGACGGCACCTTTCTTGTTGCTTCGTACAGGCTCGAAAAGAATTTTGTGGGCATTTATAAAACAGATTCGCCTGAAAAACCCTGGATAAAAATTGCGGATGTAAAATCTCCCTGCCCGGATTCTCTCCGGTTCGGTGAGCCGCATATTCTGAGGTTGCCTTCTGGTCGAATTATTATGATGATGCGCGCAACGCCTATACCGTATTCCGATAATAGTGAGCGCTCCCATCTTTATTTTACTTATTCGGATGATGACGGACAAACCTGGGCGGCTCCTGTAAAAACCGAACTCTGGGGATACCCGCCGCATTTGCTTTTGCTCTCCGACGGGCGCGTCGTTTGTGCGTATGGCTATCGACGAAAACCGTATGGCCAGCGCGTCTGCATCAGCAAAGACGGCATGATCTGGAAAAAAGAAAATGAAATTGTTTTGCGCAATGATGCCTGCAATATCGATCTTGGCTATCCGGCTTCCGTTGAACTGCAACCGGGTAAGGTTCTGACGATCTATTACCAGCCGGATCCGAAGGACTGTCCGCAGGAAATGCATCCGCCGGATCCGAATCGCTCTCGCCCTGATATTTTGGGAACAATTTGGCGTGTGCCGTCAAAATAATCATTAATTGAAAAAGGAGGAAATTTTTATGAAACTAACGATCCTGCTGCTTGTGATTTTTGCATTCAGCTTTTCCCTGTCCGCGCAAGTACCGGAAAACATTCATCTGAATAAAGTGATCGACAAATTGGAACACCATCAGATTGTCATTGGTACCTGGGTAAGCGCATTGCACCCGTCCAATGCCATCGGCCTTGTTGAATCTAACGGTTATCCCGATTACAAAACCTCAATTTCGCAGCCAATGCTGGATTTTATCCTGATTGATATGGAGCATCAGCCCTATGATATTTCTGTGCTGCGCAATTTTCTGTTGGCCCTGAACTCGAAGCGTGATGTCGTTACCAAAGGAAACCTGCAGCCCAATATTGCAACATTCGTACGACTCCCCACCGAAGGTAATGAGCCGGTTCATGCGCTGATTAAACAGGTACTGGATGTCGGCGTGCACGGCATTGTCATTCCCCATGTGCAAAAAGCCGCTGAAGCAGAGAGAATTGTCAGAGCCTGTCGCTATCGCCGGCCCAAGGATTCACCGATTTACCAACCGAAAGGAACCCGGGGCGCTTCACCGTGGCTTGCCGCGTATCTCTGGGGATTGACCCTGCCCGAATATGTGGATCATGCCGATGTCTGGCCGCTGAATGCAAACGGCGATTTAATGGTTGTCATTATGATTGAAGACCTGGAGGGAGTTGAGAATGTGGACGAGATTCTTCGCGTAAAAGGAATCGGAGCCGTTATTTTCGGCCCGTACGATTACAGCTTTGCCTGCGGGCATCCGGGCGAAACAGCCCATCCTGATGTGGTTAAAGCGCAAACTGTGGTAAAAAAAGCATGTGATAAAGCGGGTGTTCCGCTCATTGGATTTGCTAACCCGGACAATGTCAAAAAAATGGTGCGGAATAATTACCGGATGTTCCTGGTGGGGCATGATGTTCGTCCTGATGGGCGTTTGCAGAAGGTTTTAGATGTCTTGAAAAAAATGAAATGAAACCTAAATTATCGTAAAGTCCAAAATATTTCTTAAAAATACTACGGAGTCCCGGATGAGAATTTATACAATTTGTCTTTTTTTACTGTCGTTTACTTTTTCGTTAATTG
>JAACEJ010000568.1 GCA_011682565.1 Actinomycetota bacterium
GAACTTATAAATCTGTTGAGCATTTTTGCAAGTTTGTGATATTCCTCGCGCAAGTGTAGATATTTCTCTCTGTTTCTTAAAGAACCCGTCTCGAATAGCATCTCCAGGTGAACTTGTGTTTCATCACATTCGGCCATTGCAATGATTACAGAATGTAAAAATTCGTTTTTATAACGTCTTCGGGAAAATCCCTCAACGATGTTTGCTACAATTGATTTGGACGAGCGCCGAATTTGGCTGCCTTCCTCAAACATCTCATATTTTGGCAGAGTCAGAGTCATTTGATGGATTTCAACGGCCAATTGTCTTGCCAGAATGTACACCTGCAAATCCCGGTAACCGACTTGCCCCATTTTCCCTCCATTACTCGTTATTGTTTTTTTTCTAGTCATCCAACAAGATGTTTTCCCGTCATCTGCCATCTGGAATCCGCCATCTGCTATCTGCTATCCGATTCCCCCCCACCCCTGGTTTTCCAGCAACTGTTCTTCCGGTACATCGCGGAGTACTTTTGCCGGGGAGCCGACGACGATTTTTCGTGCCGGGACGTCGTGGGTGACGACAGCACCGGCAGCAACGACAGCATCCGCACCGATCACTTTGCCGGGCAGGATGACCGCATTCCCGCCAATTCGCCCGCCGTCTTTGATGGTGACGCCTTTGAAATGTTTGAATCGTTCTTCTGTTCTTCCCAAAAAATTATCATTGGTCGTATGCACGCCGGGAGCAATGAAACAATAATTGCCGACGTCCGAATAGGCCGTGATGTAACAGTTTGTTTCCAGTTTACACTTTTTGCCGATCTTGGTAAAGTTTTCCACTGTGGCATTGCGGCCGATAATCGTGGACTCGCCGACTGTAACATTTTCTCTCACAGCCGCACCATCGGCAACGAGCACGCTTTCGCCAATTTCGCAGCCGGCATAAATGACAACCTGGGCGCCGAACATACAATGGTCGCCGATCTTCACCGGCGGCAGACTTTTATCGTCTTTGAAAATACTTCGCTTTGCGCGCATAGGCTGTTTGCCGATAACCGTGCAATCATCGATGCGGACATCATCCCCGATTATTGAATTTGCGTGAATAACAACATTGTGGCCAATGGTACAATTATCGCCGATCTGCACATTGTCTTCAATAACGGAAAAATGGCCGACTGTTGTTCCTTGTCCGATTGTTGCAGTTGAAGAAATAAAATTTTGCATAAAGTCCTTTCAAAAAAAATAACTAACAATCATTTGCCCAATGCAGCGCATAAAGGCGCTGCACTCCTTTCAGGAAAACCATTTGTCAATCTGAGCAACCAATAACTGGTCTTACTTGCCCCAATTCTTTTTTATTCTTCTCAAATCGTTACGGAATTCTAAAGTGATTTGTTGAAGGCGGTCTTTTTCTTCCGGTCGATTATCCAGACAAACCAGATATTCCTGAACGAAGGCCCATAAGATACTGACAAAAAAACTTAAAAGAGCGAAAACAATAACCAGCATTTTTCGATTAGGGGAGCTTCTGAAAACAGGCGGTACGGCACGATCCAGCACCTGCACTGTCGGGGTGTCTTGCGCCTCCTGAATTTTCGCCTGATAATATTGCTGGTTGAGTAACTGCCAGACCGTTTCCTGCACTTTGGCTTGGCGCGTTAATTCGGCAAGCTTTAAACCGATTTCCGGCACATCTGCAAACGGTACGTAAAAGTCTTTCACCTCTCCCTTTTTCGTTGTTTTGCCAAACTGAAATTCCTGATAACGCCGCCGCAGTTGATCCAGTTCCATTTGCGCCCGAATGACCTCGGGATTCATGGCTTTCATTGTTTGCAGCATAACACCAAGCTGCACCTCCTTGGCAATGATCTGTCCCTTGAGTTCGCCCGCTTGCTGAATCGCAGCATTCATTTGCTCTTCCAGCGAAATGGCTTTGTGCTTTTGTTGAAAATCCGCGAGCTTTTGTGTAACCTCTTTTAATTTTTTTTCAGTTTCTTTTAACTGCGATTCAATGTAAATACGCGAATTTTTTGCCCGCGAAACGCTTTTTTCCTGATTCACAGCATCGAGTGCCTGAACGTAAGCATTGGCAACGTCGGCAGCCAGTTTGCGATTTCCCAGCGTTACGGCAACGGTGATAATACCCTGTTGGGAAACGGTGAAGCGGGCTTTTTTGCGCATTCGTATCAACCCAATGTCCAATGATGGAAATTTTAAAAGCTGAAAAAGCGGCAGACTGTCGCTTTCAAGTGTGAAACGTTTTTGCAGCACTCTTTCCCCTACAGAGCGGCTTTTAAGGATTTCGACCATAATTTCGGAAGAAGATGCCGGTGTGTTAAGAGATATTCCGGGAACCGTCATATCGGAAAGCACACCTTCGAGCGCGCTTTTACTTTGTTTTTCCGGCGGCATGAGAGTCGCAACCGCAATGTATTTCTGCGGCAGAAAAAAAGAAATCAAAACGACCAGCACGGTTGTGAGAATGACATTGCGGATGATCATCCAGCGGCGCCGTACAAGGATCACGACATAATCGAATAAATGAATTTCCTGCACTTTATCGGGTTTGTTGTTCATTTTATTTTCTCGTTGCATTATGAATAACTAGGTAAATCGTCGCGATCTGGCCCACTGCCATAATCGTGTCTCTGAGAATTTTCCAATAGTTACGGTCCGGTTTGCGCGGCACCCAGATTCGATCACCGGGAGAAAAACTTTTTATATCTTCGTCATCTTTTGTCTCACCGCTCACTTTGATAATTTTGGTTTTCCTCTTATCCGCATCCCAGGCAAACCCGCCGGCTTTTCGGATATAATAACCGAGATTTGCACCGGGCTGGTACAAAACGCCGCCCGGCCTGGAAACGCGGCCTGAGACAAAGACGACATTGGGACGTTTGGGTACAACAATCACATCCCCGGTCTTTAAAGTTACATCTTCATTTTTATCGTCCTGAACCAGCAGTTTATAAAAATCTACAACGATGGCCCGCACATCCTGGGTGTTTTGCTTCATAACAAAATATTCATATTCCTGATCACTCATCTCTTCGCGGGTCATGGATTTTAAACGTTCGTACTCTTTGTCTTGCAATAGCTTTTCACGACTTCGAATGAGCTTAGCTTCGCGAATGAGTGCATCGTTTGTAACGCCGCCGGCTTGCTTGATAATATCGCCGAGAGTGGTCGAGTCTTCGACAATCGGATATTTTCCCGGAAACATCACTTCGCCACGAATTTCAACCAGTGGGCCGACTTTCCAATCAGGGATTCTACGGATGAAAACATGGTCATCAGCTTCAAGCAACATGTCCTGCGGCGAATCGGGATTGGTCAGTATATCCCGGAGATTCACCTTGAACGACTTGACCGG
>JAACEJ010000569.1 GCA_011682565.1 Actinomycetota bacterium
TTTGATCAGGAGATTTAAAGGGATGACAGCACCCATATCGGCCTGGGCGATCGTCTTTAGCAGTTTTGGGTTGGCGCGAATTTCGCCGATAGTTGGTTTGACAAGAAAGGCTTTATACTTTAGCGTCTCGTTGACAATCTCCTGGCCGCGAAGTGGAACCAAAAAGCCTGCTCCCTCCGAGACCTTGCTCACATTTTCGAGAGTGACATCCGGGCCACCGAGATTGCCGACACTCACCTCGTAAATGGCCAGATAACTCCATTTTCCTTCCTGCTGATCAAAAACCGGTGTGGCTAAAGAATTCCGCTCTTCAACAGAAATTTGCGAAAGAGCAATTTGTCGGGCAATTCCGGCGTTGTATAAAGCGACCGCTGCGACGATCAAAGCAAGGAGTGAAATGAACGCTACAAAATAAATTGGCGTTTTGGAAAAAGTCATCTTCAATCCTTTCGCTTATGCAATCAATTGATACTCTTTTAAAATGGCTGCAATTTTTTTCTTATCATCGTCCGAAGCGGAAAGTACCGGATCAGTAACGAATGGCTCGCACAAGCCCATGAGATTCATTGCGGTTTTAATTCCGCCGAGAAATGAGCGGCATTCGTAAACGCGCCAAATCTCATTAATTTCGCGCTGTAATTCATAAACCCCGGGATCACCGTCGCAGATTCTATTATAAAGTTTGACACACCTATCGGGGATGATATTTGAGATACCATCCAGACCACCATCCGCGCCGGAAAGAATGCCCGCAGTCCACATGTGGGACTTGCCGATAAAAACGCGAAAATCGGGGCGAAAATTACGCTTTAATTCGATGAGATTCATCAGGAAAACCCAGTCAACCGAACTGTCTTTGATGCCAACGATATTTTCGATTTGCATCAATATTTTCACCGTATCAAGGCTCAACGGTGCCTGGGTAGTAAAAGGAATGTTATAAAGCAAAAGAGGCAGAGTTGATTCTTTGGCAAGCGTTGTATAATAGTCAATTAATTCATCCTGAGAATTAGGAGGATAATAAAACGGTGGGTGAGCGACGACGAAATCTACCCCGGTCTCCTGCGTCTGATACAGATTTTCAAGCGCGCGAATGGTGCTGGTATCACTGATTCCGGCATAAACAGGAATTGCGCCTTTTACTTCATCCACAACAATTTCCAGGGCTTTTAATCTTTCACCATTCACAAGACAAACGCCCTCTCCGGTTGTGCTATTTACAAAAATGCCATGCACGCCGCCTCGAAGCAAATGACGAACTATTTTTTGCAACGCAGATTCATCCACTTTTTCATTTTCTGTGAGAGGTGTAATAATAGGTACGACAATACCACGGAGTTTCTCTCCGTCATTTTTCACTTGCAACTCCTTTATATTTATAAGAACAATGAATAGAATCCTGAATATTTTGAGAAAAACGGAGGATTTGGCCAAGTAAGATTCTGATAAAAATTAAAAATAAAATGTACAATATAAAATCCAAAAAAGCAAGCATGTTACGAAAACCCGGGGAACATCGCACTTACGGATGGTACATCTCGATCCCAAGGTTGAACAGGGGATCGAGATCACTGCACTACGCACCCGTCAGTAAAATACATCAGGTTTGCGGAATATTCAGCAAATCCCGATAATACGTCCTGATTGTGCGAACATCCTCCTCTGTGTATGCCTGCTCTTTAACACGCGTGACGAGTTTAAACGGAAATCCCAATTCCTGCAGAACAATCTTTCCACCGAGAGGCCAGTAAACGTGCCCAAGTACTGTTGTTGCTTCGAGAATCTTATATTGGACTTCGCGTGCACCAAGGATATCACCATCAAGAAACCGATCCTGTAGCTCGCGGATCAACTCCGGATAAAAGTTTGCACCTCCGCCAACGCAGCCGGTCGCGCCGACGCTCAGATCCTGTAGAAAAACCGTTTCCGCACCGGAAAAGAGCGAAATATCGTCGGAAATTTCCCTGGCCATACAGCCCATATATTCTCCGTTGACCGTGCGATATTTTATAGCAACAAGTTTGTCCAGTGCATCGACCATTCTGCGCATCAATTTTGGTGTAGCTGAATGCGGGCCTTCACCGCGAGGATCGTAAACCATAAACGGGCAGTTAACTGCATCGTTAACGGCTTTGTAATATGTAAAAAGGCTTTCCTCATTTCCCGGTATATCCGTGGGCATAACCACGCCAACTCCGTCGGCGCCATGTTCCGCAGCGTAACGGCTCAACTCCAGTGTTTCTTGCAACGATGTGGAACCGGTTCCGGCGAAAACCTGCTTTCGCCCCCCGGCAGCCTTGACCACGCTGTCGATAATTTGCTTGCGTTCATTCATTTGAAGCGTTTGATATTCGCCCGATCCTCCCATGGGAAAAAGAATATCCACTTTTTGTTGACACAACCAGTCGACGAATTTTTCCAGCGTTTGAAAATCAACAGATTTGTCTTCATTAAAAGGCGTCAAAACCGGCGGAATAATGCCGCGGTATTTTTGGTGAAGTCGGTTTTCCATGTTTGAACCTCTCGTCTATATTCGTATTTTAGTCTATTTCAAAACTAAAGATACAAATTCAAAACTTGAAAACAAGGTAAAACTTCTTGTTTTTATATCGAGAAGTTCGTAAAATGTTTTGATGCAAGGGATAATATTATAGGAGGCCAAGTTGTATTGCGTTATAACAGCAGATGTTAACAAATCACGAGCCGTTGTCGATCGCTCAGGATTGCAGAAAAATATTCTGGCTGTATTAAGAGAAGCAAACGCAAAGTTTGAAAATGACATCGCTGTGCCGTTCACCATAACAATAGGTGATGAATGGCAGGGACTGCTTAACTCAATCGCACCAAGCTATCAGATTATCGATTTCTTCCGTCAATCATTAACGGATATCAGCGTGAGCTATGGCATCGGTGCCGGGCAGGTCGAAACGTCATTTATGCCGCGAACAAGTGAAATGGATGGCGAAGTATTTCGTCGTTCTCGCAATGCGCTCAACGCAGCAAAAAAAACAAAGTCTGAAATTATTTTCGAAACCGGAAATGAACCCGTTGATGTGTCTTGCTAAATTCGATATGTCGGCTGTTATTTGCTGTACGTTCAAAATGGACCAACCGCCAGAAAGAAAAAATTATTCTTTATAAATTTTTTCGAAACGAAAGAAAAGTAGCTAAGGAACTGGGAGTCACACAGGGAGATATCCATCAAGCCATCAAAGCAGGTTCCGGAAAAATTTACATCGAAAGCGAAGAACATTTGAATTATTTTTTAAGCACCTACATATAATAGTATATTTACTACCATTTTATTTTTAATAGTTATTTCGCTATTTAATAATTTAAAATAGAATGATTAT
>JAACEJ010000570.1 GCA_011682565.1 Actinomycetota bacterium
GCAAATAATATCAATATCAATGACACGCGGTATATTTTTTTTGTGATCTTTTGGCCGTCCTAATAATTGTTCGACTTTTTGCGTTTCATCCAGCAAATCAAAGGGCGTCAACGACGTCTTAAGCTGAACGACCGTATTGAGAAATTCAGGTTGATCCGCATTCCCCAAAGGTTCGGTTTCATATAGCGACGCTACTTTCAGATCGGTAATGTGCTCATTGAGTCCTAATGCCGTAATCGCGCTGGCGATATTGGCTTCCCGGTCGCCTATATTCGCCCCCAGTGCCAAGAAAACCGTTTCAGGCATAATCAGCGCGGGTACGTGTTAATTCTACTTCCACTTCATCAAGCACTCCCTGAACAGGAGCATTAGGTTTTCGCACACGGATAATCAATTTTTCCACGAGATAGTTTTTGATGATTTCGCGGGCTATGGATTCAGCCAATGCTTCAATCAGGAAATACTTATGCGTTTGTGTAAAAGTCGCAACCGTTTCATAGATAGATTGATAGTTGAGTGTATCGTCCAAATTATCTGTTCGTCCTGCTCTGCGGAGGGGCCGGTACAATTCCAAATCAACGGCGAATTTCCCCCCAATTTGATTTTCAGATTCATGGACACCATGATAACCGTAAAATACCATATTTTTTAATCGTATTATATCCATTGTCAAACAATTTCAGTTTTTGAGTTAGTTAAGGAATAAGTTACACATGATAATTACAATGCAAAAGCGGGTTGACCAATAATATTTCTCCGGGAGAATCGGAGGGCTGGATTGTTGGATGATTGGATAACTGGATGAATGGGGTGTTGGGAGATGGTTGTGTAAAACTGATTTTCAGCGAAGCCAAATCGGTTTAACCCCGTCAGCAAAGCGTATCGGAGGTCTCCGGCGCAGGTTTTTTCCTCGGCGGACGTCAGAGATACTTCGTCGCAGGCTCCTCAGTATGACAGTAGAGTTTGTGTGGGATAAATGACAACCATCGGGGGAAAGGGTAGAACCGGTCATTCTGTAATAATGGGGAATCTCGTAGAGATGATATATTTATAGACCATAAAACAAAAAAAGCCTGAGCACCGTAGGTGTGACATAGCGCCTGTTAAATATCCGCGGGAGAAATGGATAATTGGATGGGTTGGGGTGGCGGGGTTGATCAAAACCGATTTTCGCGAAGCCAAATCGGTTTAACCCCATCAGCAAAATGTATCGGTTAATCTCCGGCGCAGGCCATTTTCCGCGCGATCAACTTTTGACTTTCAACTAAAATTCCGGTCTGCGGTCTGCGGCCTCCATTCTCCCTGGTCTTCACGCTCCACAGCTTAATCATAAAAAAAGCCCCGACATCAACTGCCGGGGCTTTTTTATAGATTGGTAAAATGTCTCTAGTACATTCCACCCATACCGCCCATGCCGGGATCTGGCATTGCCGGTGCAGATTCTTTTTCAGGTATTTCTGTAATGGATGCTTCGGTGGTGAGCAATAATCCAGCAATAGATGCTGCATTTTCAATTGCTACACGAGCAACTTTAGCCGGATCAATAATACCGGCTTTGAACATGTTTACATATTCAAGGTTGCGTGCATCATATCCATAATCATCTTTTCCTTCACGTACTTTTTGCACAACAATGGAAGCCTCTAAACCGGCATTCGTTGTAATTTGACGAATGGGTTCTTCCAGAGCGCGGCGCATAATTTTTACACCAACGGCCTGACTGTCGGAGACATCAATATTGTCCAATGCTTCCGCAGCACGCAGAAGAGCAACACCGCCACCAGGAATGATACCTTCTTCCACAGCAGCGCGTGTGGCATGTAAGGCATCTTCAACGCGGGCTTTCTTTTCTTTCATTTCAACTTCGGTTGGAGCACCGGCATAAAGCACGGCAACACCACCGGAAAGTTTAGCCAAACGTTCCTGAAGTTTTTCGCGATCGTAATCGGATGTTGTTTTTTCGATCTGAACTTTGATTTCATTGATACGAGCTTTGATTTTATCCGTTTCACCGGAGCCACCAACGATAGTTGTATTATCTTTATCACTGACAACACGTTTACAGGTACCCAGGTAATCCAGATTTGCATTTTCAAGCTTATAGCCCTGCTCTTCGGAAATCATAATACCACCGGTTAAGACGGCAATATCTTCCAGCATCGCCTTTCGACGATCGCCGAATCCTGGAGCTTTTACGGCTAACACTTTAAAGGTACCACGGAGCTTGTTAACAACCAGTGTTGCCAAAGCTTCACCTTCAATGTCTTCTGCGATGAGAAGAATAGGTTTTCCCGTTTGTACTACTTTTTCCAATAAGGGAAGAAGATCTTTCATGTTGCTGATTTTTTTATCATAGATCAACACGAAGGGATCTTCCAGTCCCGCTTCCATAGCTTCAGAGTTGGTCACGAAGTATGGTGACAGGTATCCACGGTCAAATTGCATTCCTTCAACAAATTCCAGGTATGTTTCGGCTGTTTTAGATTCTTCAACCGTAATGACGCCGTCTTTACCAACTTTTTCCATGGCTTCGGCAATTTTATCACCGATTTCACGGTCGTGGTTAGCAGAGATACTGGCTACCTGTGCGATTTGTTTAGAATCAGGAAGAGCCCTTGCTTGCGATTTGATGTGCTCAATAACAGCATCTTTGGCGGCATCAATGCCACGTTTGATGGACATTGGGTTAGCGCCGGCTGTTACATTCTTAATACCTTCGGTAATAATCGCCTGAGCAAGTACTGTAGCCGTTGTGGTTCCATCACCTGCAACATCAGATGTTTTAGACGCAACTTCACGAACCATTTGAGCACCGAGGTTCTCTAATGCGTCTGCCAATTCAATTTCTTTTGCAACGGTAACACCATCTTTGGTTATAGTCGGTGCACCGAACTTCTTTTCAATGACGACATTGCGGCCTTTGGGGCCCAGGGTCACTTTAACAGCATTAGCCAACTGGTCAACACCAGATTTCATTGCTGTACGGGCATCCAAGCCGTATTCAATAGATTTTGCCATGTTATAATCCTTCTTTAGAGAATTGCTAAAATATCGTTTTCACGCATGATTAGATAATCATTTCCATCAACGGTTACTTCAGTACCGGAAAATTTTCCATATAGTACTTTATCACCGATTTTGACGGACATTTCTACCAACGTGCCGGCATCACTGTGTTTTCCGGGACCGACGGCAACAACTGTACCTTGTTGAGGTTTTTCTTTGGCTGTATCAGGTAAAATGATACCACCGGTAGAAACATCATCCGCTTCCAAGGGCTCAACGACTACGCGATCAGCCAATGGTTTCAGATTTAAACTCATGTGTTTTCTCCTTTGGGTTAATTAAAC
>JAACEJ010000571.1 GCA_011682565.1 Actinomycetota bacterium
GAAAAATTGCCCATGAATTGGCGGAAAGTGCTGGACGTGATAATATCACCACACTTTTAGCCCGCGCGCAGGAGGGCGACCAGACAGATCTTTATGAACAAGCCGTTGTGGAAAGTGAAAGATATTTAAAGGCCTTTCCTTCGGATTCAAGCGCGCCCCTCATTCATTGGAATATGGCGCTGACGCTTGACATGAAACTCAAGAAAAGCGAACAAGCTTACAATGAGTACATGAAAATCAGCCGGATTTACTGGGATTCAAAATACCAGCGTTTTGCTGCTGAAAATGCAGTCGCCCTGGCCAGGGACGCAGCAATAAGTGCTATTGCCGCAGCCGAGAAAAAAGCATCCGAGGAGCAGGCCCTCTCTATTGAAGATTTAAAGCAACAAGCCGGTGAAAAGAAAGGCGGGGCTTTTAGTTTCAGAGAAAAGTTGCGATTGCAATCTACCGAACTTTCGCCCAAAGAAATCCGACTTGCGCAAGCTTATGATAATTATATTAAGCTTTTTCCCCATGCCAGGGAGACGCCAATATTTCTGGCCAATGCCGGTGCATTATATTACCGGCATCATCAATTCAAGGAATCTTTAAAATATTTTAAAACATTGCTCCGGTATTTTCCCGGAAGTGAACAAGTCAACCAGGCGCGCTACGCAATTATGGAAAGCTATTTTGGAAGAGGAGATTTCAATAGTTCCGAAATTATTGCGCGCAGAATTATTTATGGTGATGCTTCGGATGAGATCAAATCTAAGGCGCGGCGCAGGTTGGCAGAGTCCATCTTTTTGAGTGCTGAGATACTGGCAGAAGAAAAAAAACACATGGCCGCAGGAAACGAATATCGCCGAATGGTCAAAGAAGCACCGCGAAGCCAGTTTGCAGACCTGGCCTTACTTAATGCAGCGCTGGAATATGATAAAGCCAATGAATTTTCGCGAGCCATCGAGACTTATAATTTTCTTTTAGCCTCACATCCGAATTCCGAATATGTGCTCGATGCGCAAAATAACCTTGCCTTTGATTACGTCGAATTGAATGACTTTGTTAATGCCGCGTTGACTTATGAACGACTTGCCGCTATTCATCCGGACAATGAAAAAGCGCGGGACGCTTTATACAATTCGAGTTTATATTTTTCAAAGGCCAAAGATTGGAAAAATGCAGCTAAAATCAACGAGTTGTTCATCCAGCGTTTTCCCAACGATAAAGCCGCGGATGATTTGTCGTATGAAATTGCCGGGTTTTATCGAAGGCTGAACGAGTATGAACAAGCACAAACGGCTTATGAAAAATTTGTTGACCAATACCCAACCTCCCCGAGGGTCATAGAAGCGCTCTATTTCCGCGGCGAATATTACAAACAAATGGGGAAAATTAAAAATGCGATTATCGAGTTCCAGCGTGCATTGGCAAAGAGTAAGGATTTTGAAAAACAGGGACTGGATCGCAATGATTATTATGCTGCCGAAGCTGAATTTTCGTTGGCTATGGCAAAAATGAACGAGTTTGAAGAAATCCAGTTCCGCCTGCCGGAAGCAGAACTTGCGCACAGCAAGGAACAAAAGAAAATACTGCTGCTGGAAATTATTCGTCACCTTGGAAACTGTGCCTCCTATGGCACGATGCGGCTTTATGAAGCCACATACCGAATTGGTGAGACGTATCAGGAGTTTGCCGACACATGGGCGGGACAGGATATCCCGGAAATTGAAGAAACCCGGCGAATCGTTGCGCAAAAAGAAGTAGCCGATGCTGCTATTGAATTATATCAAAGATCGGGAGATGCCTATCGCAATGCGATTACAGCACTCGGAAATCTTGAAAATAAATACAAGGAAAAACTTTTTGAGGAAGCTGCAGCCGATACGACGACGGCTGCACCAATCGATTCGGCCAAAATTGTTGCTCAGGACAGCACTCTGAGAGTAGCCGATAAGTGGATCGACCGGAGCAAGAGTAAGCTTTCACAGGTTAATTATGAAATCGGATCGATTTCCCTCAAATCAGCCAAAGCAGTAATGAACGCGCCGATACCAAGAGGGTTGAGTAAATTTCCTCGTTTCGTTTATCGTAGAAAGGTCATCGATATTGCTGTGGCGCCGCTGCTAACGCAAACCTTGCAAGGATATCAGAGAAATCTCGTTGATGCAGATTCGTTTCACATTGATTCACAATGGATCGATTTGTCAAAACAAAAGTTAATTGCAACGAAAAATTTTGTACCCGCTTCTTATTCCGCTCTGGCTGTGGACGCTCTGGATCTGTTGAAGCAAGAGTATGTCGATTATTCAAAACTCGTTTACAGCAAACGGGACTTTAACCAATTGTTAAATGATTTGCAGATATCTTCCGACGAAATGGCGAACCTTGTTGACTTTATAAAATCCTTACGTGTGGATGCCACGAGTAAGTACTATGAAACTATAGAGATGGCTTCAAAATTAAAAATAGACGATTCGTACATTGCCGCAAGTAAGGATTCGATGGTTTCTTCCATTTTAAATTTCGCTCTCAAATGTGATACGCTGGCGAGCGATGCCAAAACGAGAGCTGATCGGACAAGAGAGTTATTTCTGAAAACACAAGATCCCGTTTATGAGGAAGGACTCTATACTTTTGAAAGCAGCTATTTTATGCTTCGCGATGTGCAGCAGCAAATTATGGAAGAAGGGTATAATATTTGCAAAGCGTTAAAGATTGATAACTTGTACTCGAAAAATCTTGCACTTCAACTCGTCAGATTTAATCCCGAAAAATATGCCGGTATTTTAGACCTTAAAATTGTTACAACTCAATTTAGCACGGATACAACCTGGCTTGCGTCGCCAAGATATTATGAGGGCTGGGTGGCCCCGGGGTTCGATCAGTCCGTTTGGAAAAATGCTTTACTTGTCCGGCAGCAGGAAAAAGGTTTTGCATCTGCCATCTGGTTTTATGAAATAAAGCAGGATACAAGTACAGTTGAGCCTGGTGTGCAAGACACAACGCGCAAACCTGTTGAATATATCCCTGTGAAAAAAGCGTATTTTCGAGGCGTTTTCTCTGTCAAAGGACTGCCGGTTACGTGCAAAATTCAGGTTTTTGCGGATGAGCAATACAGCCTGTATTTTAACGGCGATTTGATCAAGAGGCTGACGGACTCGGACAGCACACGAGCACAAGGAACCTTCGACGTCTCGGAACTTTTGCAGAAAGATAAAAATGTCGTTGCAATCCAAGTGATCGATTCCGATGGGACGGCAGGTGGTCTGAGAGCGCGACTCATGATTAAGAGTTTGCCGGGTTGGGATGAAAAATTAGAGATGCTTCGACCGGAGCTTGCCACACAAAAGACGAAAGAAGATTTGAT
>JAACEJ010000572.1 GCA_011682565.1 Actinomycetota bacterium
TCGATCCGGCTCTTTCTTTAATATAGGAAATTACTTCATCAACAATCGGCAGAGCAATGCCAATGGAAATGCGACTACCTGCGGTTTTACGAAGCTCCAGTCCCTTGCGGATATTTTCAACTTTTTTGGCGCCCATGCCGGGCAACGTTGCCAAGCTGCCGTCATCGAGGACTTTTTCCAGGTCTTCAAGCGTTTCGACGCCGAGGTTTTTATAAGCAAGGGCGACGGATTTTGGTCCAAAATTCTGAATGCTCAGCAATTCAAAAATATCGCGCGGAACGTGCTCAAGCAGTTCATCCAACTGACGGATTTTGCCCTCCGCCAGAAACTGCTCAATCTTTCCCTGCAAGCCTTTGCCGACTCCGGGGATTTCGGCCAGTCTCCCCTCCTGCCAAATTTTTTCAATGTCTTCTGTCAGATCGTTAATGGTACGGCTGGCTTTGCGGTAGGCAGCAATTTTAAACGGCAGTTCTCCTTTAAATTCCAAAAGATCCGCCATCTTTTCCAGAATTTCAGCAACCTGCTGATTTTTCATCATTCTCCTCTTAAATCTCAAAATCGAATATAGTATTATAACGGAGAAAAATCAACAAGTATTTCTGAAAAGTCATCGTGAAGCGAGTTTTAAAACGGGCGTAATATATTATCAAACAGAGACTTGCGCTCATCATCGCAATGATTGGATATGCCGGACAAGATAACGAACACCGTCTAAATAGCTTTCTACGCCGGCGCCAAAAAATTGATGGATGCAAACGGGCTTGATTACAGAGATTTTACGAAATTCTTCGCGGTTGTGAATATCGGAAAGATGGACTTCGACAGTGGGCAGAGCAACGCCTGAAATGGCATCGCGAAGGGCGTAACTGTAATGTGTGAACGCTCCGGGATTGATGATAATACCGTCAGCCGATTTCCGGAAGTTGTGGATATAATCGATCAGATCGCCTTCATGGTTTGATTGAAAAAAGCGGACACGAACTGATAGCTCGTCGCACAAGGTTTTTATTTTTTGATTCAAACCTTCCAGCGTGGTTTTACCATAAACATCCGGTTCCCGCTCACCGAGGAGGTTCAGATTAGGGCCGTGAATAACTACAATTTTCAAAATTATCTTTCCCTGTTTTTTTGTCCCAAATTATTTGTCGTATTTTTTAATCTGAGAAGAATTGAGCAACAATGCCCTGAGTCTACTTGTTCAATTTGACAAAATGATTAAGGACAAAATAATTAAAAAGCAAAGTAGCATAAATTTTATTTAACGATGCTGCAAAAAAATATATTTCGTAATTATTATCCCGGATAATCCAAAACAAACCGGATTGCTTCCCTCACATTTCTGTCATTGACTTGGCGGGCAAGTTCAACCTTACCTATTTCCCGCAGCAAAACCCACAATTGTCCTTCTGTGGTTCGCTTTTTATCATTTGTCATGGCATCCAAAACACCCTCTATCGATATGGATTTCGGTATTGAGGGTGGATCGAGTTTATCGATCAAGCTCAGCGCTCGCGTTTTTTCATTCCGCGTCGTTTTATTTTCAAGCAGGGAAAGATGAACAGCACCTCTCATTCCATGCAAAATTGCTTCGCCGTGCAAAAATGTGCCGTAAGCGGTTAGCGCCTCCAGCGCATGGCCGATGGTATGCCCAAAGTTGAGGATCGCGCGCAGCCCCCCTTCTCTTTCATCTTTTTCAACCACATTTGCTTTAATTGAACAACACCTTGCAAGAACCGATTCCGTTAGTTTCGCATCACCAAGATCAAGCAGAGTGGCAAGATTTGCATTCAGGGTCTCATAAAAAGCCACATCGCGAATGAAACTGTATTTGATCACTTCTGCCATGCCTGCACGTCTTTCTTTCTGCGGCAGCGTTTGCAGAACATCAGGATCGATGAGAACAAAAACGGGCTGGTAAAAAGCACCAATCAAGTTTTTCCCCAAACGATGATTGACACCAACCTTACCGCCGACACTGCTATCCACCTGACTTAAAAGCGTAGTGGGAATCTGAACAAATTTTACACCGCGCATAAAAGTCGCTGCAACAAATCCTGCCAGATCACCAACGACACCGCCGCCTAATGCAAGAATTGTACTTTTTCGGGTAGCTCTGTTTTCGATGAGTTTGGAATATAAAAAGTCGGCCATTTGCAGAGATTTAGAGTTTTCACCAGCGGGGACAGAAAACATCGTTGGCTTCAGGCCTGCCTTTCGCAGAATTGTCAATACCTTTTCGCCATAAAGTGCCTGAACATTTTCGTCAGTAATGACAAATAACTCTGTGGTGAGATTATTTTCATAAAGAATTTCCGCCAATGATTGCAAGGCACCGGCTTTAATATAAATAGGATAACTCTTGTCCTGCAAATCCACAACGAGTTTCATACTCCATCCAAAAGTTGTTCATATATTTTTACAGCCAGTTTTTTAGGGGACAGCGCAGACGAACTTGCGAAACAATAGTCGGCCCTGGCATAATAAGGTTCTCTTTGTGCAAGAAGGCTTTTAATTTTAGTCCAAAGCTCTGCCGGAGAAGAACCTGCCATTAGAGGCCGATGCGATTTTCTGGAGATGCGATCATACAACAAATCTGCTGAAGCGGTTAAGCAAATTGTCAGGCCGGAATCGATAATCTTGCGCCAGTTTTTCTCATCAATCACAGCACCGCCGCCAAGAGCTACGACCTGATTTTTCTTTTCAGCAATTTCTTTCACAGTCTCTCTTTCAAGCCGGCGGAAAGCGGATTCTCCATTCCTGGCAAAAATATCGCTTATGGACATTCCTGCGCGTTCTTCAACAAGTGCGTCCGAATCGACAAATGATCGGCCAAGAAGTCGGGCAAATTCTTGTCCCACACGGCTTTTACCTGTTGCCATAAAGCCGATAAAGTAGACGTTTTTACCATCCCATGGGTACATTGGGCCACTCGGCAAAATTTCTTTTCATTTCATCAATCGAATCGCCGCCGGCTTTTTCCATAAACGCATTTGCCAGGACAAAAGCGAGCATGGCCTCGCCAACGACCACAGCTGCAGGTACGGCGCAAACATCAGATCGTTCATGATGCGCCTGCATTGGCAGCCGGGTGCCGGTGTCCACGGATTGCAGTGCACTCACTAACGTTGGCAATGGTTTCATGGCAACGCGAACAACAATCGGTTCACCGTTGGTCATTCCGCCTTCTATGCCGCCGGCGTTGTTATGGCTGCGAAAATAACCGCTATCCTCGTCATAAAAAATCTCGTCATGTACTTTGCTTCCCGGAGTTTCGGCGACGCCGTCCCCCATGCCGATTTCTACAGATTTCATAGCATTTATGCTCAACATCGCACCGCCGATAATGCC
>JAACEJ010000062.1 GCA_011682565.1 Actinomycetota bacterium
TTTATTGTTTCAGCCCGATAGTTTAAAACTATGGACTTTAGTCCAAGACTTTCAGTTGCAACTCAAATGTCGTATATTCTCCTTAAAATAGTTGAGGAGAAAAATGAATAAATATCGTTATAGTGGTCATACGGTAACACGATTAACAGTCCATTTAGTGTGGGTAACAAAATATCGTTACAAAGTGCTTTCAGGAGATATCCAGAAGCGTTGTCGAGAATTACTAATCCAGATTTGCGATTCGGAGGATGTTCGGATATTGAATGGAGTAGTAAGCAAGGATCACATCCACATGCATATAGAATATCCACCATCGCTTAGCCTGAGCAATTTGGTAAAACGTCTCAAAGGTCGCAGTTCCAGACTGCTGCAACGAGAATATACGGAGTTGCATAAGCGCTATTGGGGCAAGCATCTTTGGGCAATCGGTTATGGTGGCTGGAGCACGGGTAATATAACGGACAAAGTAGTTGAAGAATACTTGAAGCACCATAAGACATCAGCCAATGACAAAGATAATTTTGAGCTTGAATAAGGGACTTTCAGTCCCAATAAAACCTATGCACTTGCAGTGCATAGTCGTTTAGTGAATTGGGGACTCGACGAGGGATTTGCCATGAAACTCATCAGAATTTTCTTATCATCTCCGGGAGATGTGCAGGATGAACGTGATCGCGTCCATTTTGTCGTCAATCAATTGAATCGAATGCTCGGGGATCGGCTGAAATGCCGTCTGGAAGTGATTGATTGGCGCACGCATGTGGCGCCGGACATGGGGCGGCCGCAGGACATCATCAATAAGCAGATCAACGACTATGATATTTTTGTCGGCATTATGTGGAAACGCTTCGGCACGCCGACCGGTGAGGCCGACTCCGGCACGGAAGAAGAATTTAACATCGCCGATAAAAATTGGCACGCTTATGAGCGCCCACGGATTCTTTTCTATTTTAATCAGAAACCCTACATGCCGAAAAGCTCGGGCGAAATGCAGCAATTCGCAAAGGTCATTGCCTTTAAAGAAAGTTTGCAATCTGAAAGAGGCCTGATTTGGGAATATGATGGGTGCGGAACAGTTCCGCGATTTTTTATTGGAGCACCTTACAAAAGTCGTGTACGAATTTTTTCCAACGCAACATGAGAATATTCAGGCCACAAGTTTTACAAAATATCTCACCTTTTTAAAATCCGACTGCATCTACATCGACATCCGCGGACTGGCCAGCGGCGAGGGTCGGGCGCATCAGTTCCGCATTGATGAACTTTATATCCCACTCAAGACGAGCAGCCGTTCGCTTACAGACCGGTCAGGGAAAAAGGCGCGTGATGCAAAAGCCGGTTTGCATGAGGCGCAGGAAATTTTACTCAACGAAGCCCTGGTGGACAAGCCGCTCATCATCCGCGGCGAACCCGGCGCCGGCAAAACGACTTTTATGCGCCTGCTCACCTTTACGCTCTGTTCCACCTGGCTTGGCGAACCGGTGCGTGTCGCCGCGGCCGATATATCCTGGCCGGATCAGCCGCCGCTGCCGATTTTTGTACGCATGGGCGCGCTGACCGAATTTTTGCGCCGACAGCGGCACGCCGGATCAGCCGCTCTACCAATCAAAGATCACAGCCCGGAATGTTTGCTGCGCTATCTTGAGGCGCAGTCGCAGGAAAATGCATGGCATGTGAGTGTCGACGACTTTCGCCGAAAACTCGATGGCGGACGCTGTCTCATCCTCCTCGACGGCCTCGACGAAGCGCCGGACGCCGACATGCGCGAGCAGATGAGCGATCTGGCCGCCAACATCCTCAAAGCCTATCCGGGCAACCAGGTGGTGCTCACCAGCCGGCCGCCCGCCCTGACCGCTGACGTTATGCCTGCCGGATTTTCCCTGGTGGACATCCTGCCGCTCGATGACGACGCCATGAAATCATTTTTGCAGCACTGGTGCACAGCGCTTTATCCTGATGCACCGGACAAGGCGGAAAAGTACCGCCGGGAGCTGACCCTTGCGCTCACCGCCAGGCCGGAAATTCGCCGCATGGCGAGAACGCCGGTCATGCTGACGGCCCTTGCCGTGGTGCACTGGAACGAGCATCAGTTGCCGGAACAGCGATTCGAGTTGTATGAATCCATTCTCACCTGGCTGCTGCGGGCGCGCAAGGATCGCCCCGGCCGTTTGAAAGCCGACGCCTGTCGCATGTTGCTGCAAAAACTGGCGTTGGCCATGTTCACCCATCCTGAAGGGCGGCAGCGCAGCGTCGGGCTGGACTGGGCGGCGAAAACTTTGTCGCCATTTTTTAAGGCGACCGAAGGAAAAAGCGCCAAACAGCAGGCCGAATACTTTATTCGCGACGAGATGGTGGACAGCGGCGTCATTGTCCGGCGCGACAACACGCTGGAGTTCTGGCACCTCAGTTTTCAGGAATATCTCGCCGCCTACGAGATTGCCGGGCTTGTGGAGGAGGATCAGGAAAAGCTGCTGTTTGAAAAGGAGCGCGTTTTCTCGCCCGAATGGCGTGAAACCGTTTTGTTGCTCGCCGGTGTGCTGCACAAGCAGGGCGTCAACAAGGTCAATCAGCTTGTCGACCTGATTCTGCACCATACGCCGCAGGAAAATAACGCTGATCTGCTGCCGCAGCAGGCGCGCAGCGTCGCCCTGCTCGGCGGCATACAGCATGATCTGAGCACGTTGGACTACAAACCGGACAACAAAGCCTACGACGCCGTGATTCGCCGCGTCGAGGGCATTTTTGATGTAAAAACTTTTCGCGCCGTTCCCGCCGCCATTCGCAGCTATGCCGCCGATGCCCTGGCGCTGGTCGGCGATCCGCGCTTTGACGAGATCGAATGGATCGATGTGCCTGGCGGCGAGTTCTGGATGGGCGCGCAAGAAACAGACGAAAATGGGCGGAATTATGACTCGGATGCATATGGTGATGAAGAACCGGTTCATCAAGTAAAATTAACTGGTTTTAAAATCAGCCGGTATCCCACAACCGCCGCGCAGTATAAAAAATTCATCGAGGCGGATGGCTATAAAAATAAAGAGTTCTGGAAAACGGACGGTTTTGAAGAAATCCAGGCGCCCCGCGAGTGGGACGAGCAACTGCTGCACCCTGGACGCCCGATTGTCAACGTGAGCTGGTACGAAGCCGCGGCCTTTGCCGCCTGGTGCGGCGGGTGCTTGCCGAGCGAAGCCGAATGGGAGTATGCCGCGCGTGGTGTGGCCTATCGCAAATGGCCGTGGGGCGACACAGAGCCGGACGCGGATCGGTGCAACTTTGAGGATACAAAGCTCAGCGAGCCGTCGCCGGCGGGCATTTTCCCTGAAAATGTCTCACCTTTCGGCCTCGTGGACATGGCCGGCAATGTCTGGGAATGGTGTCTGGATGGGTACAGTAAGGAGTATTACCAACAGTGTCAGAAACAGGGAACAGTTGTAAATCCGCGCGGGCCGGAAAAAGGAGACGCAGCCGTCCTCCGGGGCGGTTCCTTCATCGATGATGCTCAGTACCTGCGTTGTGCGCTCCGCGACGGGAAGGATCCGTTCAAGAGGTATGACCTTATCGGGTTTCGTGTCGTGCTGTCCCCCCACTAATCTGGTCTCTGTATCTCTGGAATCGTACAGACACCGGATGCCCGTTAGGGCTCCCGGTTGTCTGAGGAGAACGTCCGACACCCGGAGTCCTCACTGTCGCTCGGACATCCGGGGTCGGCGAAGACACCGGATGCCTGCCAAGGATCCGGTTGTCTGAGGAGAAGTAACATGAACATGACATTTGATCAGTTGACAAGCTGGGACAACCTGTTTTATGCGTGGCGGCGGGCGTCAAAAAGCAAGAGAAGTCAAGGTTCGACGGCGGCGTTTGAATTCAATCTGGAGGAAAATTTGCAGCGCCTGCAATCCGGGCTGCAGAACCAGACATATAGCCCCGGTGCATATTCATCGTTTTATATACACGAGCCTAAAAAGCGTCTCATTTCCGCGGCGCCGTTTCGCGATCGGGTTGTGCATCACGCACTGTGCCAGATCATCGAGCCTGTTTTTGAAAAAAGCTTTATCTTTGATTCCTATGCCAACAGACTCGGCAAGGGCACGCATCGAGCCTTGAATCGGGCGCAGTTTTTTTCACGACGGTTTCGCTATGTTTTGCAATGCGACGTCGAACAGTTTTTTCCGGCCATTGATCATCAAGTGCTTTATTCTATCATTGCCGCAAAAATTAAGGATGCGGATATTTTGTGGCTCATCAAAAAAATATTGCAAAGCGGCGTTGATGTTTTATCCGAAGAATATGAGATGTCCTACTTCCCGGGAGACGATCTCTTTGCGCCGCTGCGGCCGCGCGGTCTGCCCATCGGCAATCTGACCAGTCAGTTTTGGGCCAACTGCTTTCTCAATCCTTTTGATCATTTTGTCAAACGCGAGTTGCGCTGTCCGGCTTATCTCCGTTATGTTGATGATTTTTTGCTCTTTTCAAATTCAAAAAAATAGTTGTGGAACTGGAAAGCGGCGATCATAAAGCGACTGCATAGATTCCGTTTGACAATTCATAAAAACAGGGCGCAGGTGCGGCCAACGGTGGCAGGACTGCCCTTTCTTGGATTCGTGCTATATCCAACGCATCGTCTGCTCAAGCGACGCAAGGGTGTGCATTTTCGCAGACAATTGAAAGCGAAGCTGAACGCTTTTTACGCCGGCAGCATCACCTTTGAGCAATTAAAAGCTACGATTCTTGGCTGGATCAATCACGTATCATACGGCGACACATGGGGGTTGCGGCGCACGTTATTTGATGACCTGAAAATAAGCTTTGCCGAGGTTAAACCATGAGTGAAGAAATGGTTATATTTAGCAAGACCTACGATTTTATTGTCTGGCTGATACCGCAATCAATGAAATTTCCCAAAAGCCAGCGATTTATTGTGACAAAGCGATTGCAAGATGCTGTGCTCAATTTTTATGAAAAAATAAATCACGCTAATAAATATCGGGACAATTATCGTCGTCGCTATTTATTTGCCGCTGATCTTGAATGAAACGCGATTAATTTTTATCTTCGCTTGGTCCATCAATGGGCCTGGCTGTCGGACGGCCAATATTTTCACGCCGCGAAAATGACTGCTGAATTGGGCAGACTGCTCGGCGGATGGATCAAAGCTTCAAAAATAAAAGGGCGGGACAAATAGACAGCCGTCCTGCGGGGCGGTTCCTACAACAATAATGCACAGAATGTGCGTTGTGCGACCCGCAACAGGAACAATCCGAACAACAGGAATGACAATATCGGGTTCCGTGTCGTGCTGTCCCACGCCTTTCTCTCCGGAAATGTGACGCAACCATTGGACGTTGCGCCGCCGAGGACAAATGCGGCGTTGTCCTGTCCCGGCCGCGCTCCATTGCTCGGAGCCGGGCATATATAAAAAATGGCCGCCCCCTGGCTTTGGCCTGGGGCGGCTGGATTTCACTTTGATTCTTCATTGCTTTTAAAAGTTCACCCTAAAGCTTAGACGGAGGATTTGATGGGGCCGATTGAAACATTATTACTTGCGCTGGCTGTCAAGGCCGGAGAGACTGTCTTTTCAGAGAATGTCAAGAAGGCAAACGAAAAATTGATTTCTCTTATAAAAAAGAAATTCAAACAAGACAGGAAGGCTGAATTTGCATTAGAAGGATTCCTTGACCGCCCCGACGCCTACAGGGAGTTGCTTGCCACCTTTCTCCGTGATTATAATGTGATACAGAATAATGAAATCCGGCAACTCGCAAAAGAAATTGTCGATGTCATCGGACGCGATCCCCAAAAAGCCTTTCTGGAATACCTCCGTTTTACTGCGCGGGAGAGCCAGTACATTTCTCTCCAGGGCCTGGATATCAAAAGCAGCGATCCGCAGGAAGAAAAAAAGGTTATCGAACTGTCCAAAGTGTATGTTGATCTGAATACGACGCAAGCAAAACGGCAGACAGGGAAAAGAGAAGAGCCGTTTCTTCCTGATGAGAAAGAACAAAAATTGCTGTCCGTGAAAGAAGCCGTTGTCGGAGAAAAGAATGTGCTTCTGCTCGGCGACCCGGGTTCGGGCAAATCGACATTTATGAGTTATCTGGCCTACGGCCTGGCGATGAACGGCCTAAAAGAGGACGATGATCGCTTTTTTGACGACTGGCCGCCGTTGCAACAAAACCTGACGCCGATAAAAATTGTCTTGCGAGATTTTGCCCGCCAGTTGGATGATGACGACAAGCCCGACAAAGCCCGCTGCCTCCTCGATTTTATCATAACCATGCTGAAGGATAACGCATTGCAGGACGCGGAAAATCTTTTAAAAGATGCGCTGGAAGGCTCCGCTTATGTGTTACTGGATGGATTCGATGAGATCGGCATGGTTGGCAAACGAGAGGCTGTACAGCAGGCGATCAGCGCCTTTGTCAAACGCTATCCTGACAACAGATATGTTGTCACCTGCCGTACGCGCTCGTATGAAGAGTATGGCTGGAAAGTGCCCGGATTTCATACTTTTGAGCTGGCCTCGTTTAATGCGGGGCAAATTTCGCGCTTTATTGAAACATGGTATAGAGAGTTAGAAAGACAAGAGCAGATTGAACGCGGCACAGGCGAGATGCTGATCGGGCGCCTCAAGGAGGCCATTAAAAGACCGGACATCAACGAACTCGCGCCGAATCCATTGCTGCTGACCGTCATGACGCTTGTTCATGCCCATAAAGGTGAATTGCCCGATGCGCGTGTTTTGCTCTATAAAGAAGCCGTTGACATTCTCATGTACCGCTGGGATTCCATCAAAGTGAGAGGGGAAATGGATAATCCAACCCTGTTGCAGCTTTTACAGCAAGCGGATCGCGACAAGGTGGATATTGAAAATATATTTTGTCGTCTGGCCTTTGACACCAAGGGTGCTCAAGTCGATGAAAAAGAACATCTTCTGGCTGACTTGTCGGCCTATGATTTGGAGAGAAGCCTGGCCGAATTGAAATATACCGACAAAGGCAAGCCGGATCGAAACTGGGCGCGGGATATTGTCGAAACGCTCAAACTCCGCGCCGGTCTGCTCGTTGAACGTGCACCCGGAATTTTTACTTTTCCACATCGTACATTCCAGGAGTACCTGGCGGCTGTGCATCTGGCCAGTCAACCAAAGTATGTCAAAGAAACGGTCCGGCTCACCGAAAACATCGCCTATTGGCGCGAGGTGATTTTATTATCCGTTGGCGTCAAGGTTTATGTGTACAAACAATTTTCAGATATACTCACCCCCCTTGCTTGCGAATTGACGGACGATAAAAATAAATCCGACTACGAAGGCTGGCGCTGCATCGCCCTGGCAGGCGACATTCTCAGAGAAATGAAGATCAAACGGGTATGCGACACGGCGCTCGGGCGAAGCACGCTTGAAAACACGCAGCAACTGCATGTCGAAATTTTACGTCACAACCGTTTGCCGGCGCGGGAACGGGCGGACGTCGGCGTCACTCTCGCTCATCTCAGCGACCCTCGCGATGAGATACTGAAAGTCGATCAAATGCCGTTTTGCCTGGTTCCCGGCGGCAACTTTTGGATGGGCGAGGAAAAAAATGTGCATTTGAACAAAGAGTTGCAGCACGACTTTTGGGCGGCGCAGTTTCCTGTGAGCAATGCTCAGTTCCATGAATTCGTCCGGCAAGATGGCTACGCTTCCAAATCCTATTGGAAGGAAGCGGAGAAAGCGGGCTTTTGGCAAAAGGGCCGATTTAAAGGAAAATATGACTCGGGCTGGCGCGCTGCGCCCTTTGATTTCGGCGCGCCCTATAACCTGGCCAATCATCCGGTTGTCGGCGTCAGTTGGTACGAAGCGCTGGCCTTTTGCCGCTGGATGGATGAGCGCTTTCGAGACCTGTTGGGAGATTGGCATGTCCGCTTGATATCCGAGGCCGAGTGGGAAAAAGCCGCGCGCGGCGGTCTAAAGATTTCTGAATCGCCGATTATATTGAGATTGTCATCATGGCCGTTTGAAAATGAGTTCCCCGTCCGGGATAATCCTCAGCCAAAGCGTGATTACCCGTGGCTTGCCGGTGAGATGACCGAGAACGCCAGTTTTGGCAAGACCGGCGTCAGCAGCACCTCGGCCCTGGGCTGTTTTTCCGGCGGCCGCAGCCCGCTTGGCTGCGAGGAGATGAGCGGTAACGTCTGGGAGTGGACGCGATGCGTTTATAAGAGCTACCCTTACAAACCCAAATCATCCGAAAATGAGCAGGCAGGCCCTGGTGACAGCCGTCCTGCGGGGCGGTTCCTACTACGGTTATGCTCAGTATGTGCGTTGTGCGTCCCGCTACGGGTTCGATCCGTACTTCAGGTATGGCTATGTCGGGTTCCGTGTCGTGCTGTCCCCCCGCTAATCTGGTCTCTGTTGCTCTGATCTCTGTATCTCTGGAATCGCACAGACACCGGATGCCCGTCAGGGCTCCGGTTGTCTGGGGATGCAAAGCTAAACCATGAAAGGGGAGTTGATATGCCAAGTAGAAAATCTGTTCCCTTGATAAAAGAACATTTTTATCATATCTATAATCGAGTGGCAAAAGGATTAAAACTTTTTTATGACGACAAAGATTATATCTATTATTTAAAGCTTTGGCAGGAGGTTGACTTTACGCCGTCTGCCCGGCTGCTGGCTTATTGTCTCATGCCTACGCATTACCATCTGCTGGTTCAGATTATTGATGAAAAACTCTTCCCGCGAAAAATGAGCTATTTTTTCAATACCTATCTGCACAATCTAAAAGTTAGGCACCATTTGCATGGCCCCTTTTTCCCGCAAAGATATAGGGTAAAACACATAACAGATAATCATTATTTGATGGCAGTTTGCTATTATATTCATTTGAATCCTAAAGAAGCTGGATTGGTCGGGCGCATTGAGGATTGGCCATACTCGAATTATCTGGAATTTATTAACAAACGCAATGGAATACTGATTAATCACGATCTTTACCACGAGTTCATCGAGTCTCCCGAAATGTATGAAAAGTTTATCAATGAACGCTATGATGAAAAGCAGATAGAGAACTTTATTTAAGGGAGGTTAGCCGGACACCCGGAGTCCTTGCATTCGCTCGGACCGGGGTCGGGCAGGACACCGGATGCCCGCCAAGGCTCCGGTTGTCTGAGGAGAATTCGTCCGACACCCGGAGTCCTCGCTCATCGCTCGGACATCCGGGGTCGGACAAGACACCGGATGCCTGTCAAGGCTCCGGTTGTCTTTGGGTTATTTTAAAATGTGAAAGGACTCGTCGTGAAATCAATTTTATTAGCGATTGTAATATCAGTTGTATTACTGTTTGCTAAGGCAGGCGCTGCCCATGCAAATCCTATTAATTTTCTGATTACCGATTTCGGCGCCATAGCAGATGGATCGACGTTGGCAACGCAAGCCATTCAATCTGCCATCGATTCCTGTTTCAAATCCGGCGGCGGCTATGTCATCGTTCCCTCCGGCCGATTTTTGACCGGAACAATTGTTTTAAAAAATCACGTCTATTTAAAGCTTTCGCCCGGTGCGGTTTTATTGGGTAGTAAAAATTTATCCGATTATAACCCGCCTTTTTTGATTTATGCTGAGAATGCGCATGACTTTGGCATTATCGGCCACGGCACGATCGATGGGCAGGGCGATTTTTTCTGGCGCGGCAAGCAGCGGCCATATCATCGTCCGGAACGAACGGTGAATTTTGAGAATTGCCGGGATGTAACTATTCGCGATATTAATATTCGCAATTCTGCCGCTTTCAATATCGCCTTTGAAGATTGCGACCGTGTAACCATCACCGGTGTCAGCATTATTAACGATCTGGCAGCGCCCAATACCGACGGCATCGACCCGATTTCTTCCTCCAATGTTTTCATTTCCAACTGCTACATCGAAACCGGCGACGACGCCATTTGCCCCAAGTCTCACAATGTGAAGAACCCTCTCGAAAATCTCGTCGTCACCAATTGCGTGCTCATTAGCGATGATTCGGCAATAAAATTTGGAACCGCCTCGCGAGGCGTTATCCGTAATTGTTCTTTTAGCAACATTATTATCCGTAACACAAAATACGGCATCGGCTTTTACATGAAGGACGGCGGCAGTTTTGAAGATATACAATTCTCAAACATTTCCGTCGAAACGGTTGTGCGGGATTCCGGACGTCCCGAGCGTGGCACAAACAGCTATGCCATTTTTATGGATATTGAAAAGCGCAATGAAAATTCAGGATTCGGAACGATTCGCAATATCATGTTCAGCGATATGACGATAAATACCACCGATGGCAACTGTTTATTTGCCGGTATGCCGGAGCAAAAGATTGAAAATTTAACTCTCGATAATATAAGGATGCGGGTTCGTCGTCGTACAGATTTGTCCGGCCGCCATAAACCGCGCGGCACGAGAAAGTTAAAGAATATTGCCGTGAATGATTACGCACATATTTCCTCTGATTTCACGTTTGCTTATATTGACGGACTGAACATAAGAAATCTTTATATTCAGGATGATACGCCCGATAATCAATTTGAACGCTATGCGATTTGGGCGAAAGACGTTGACAATGTCGTCATCAATGGTTTTCAGCAAAAGCAAACCGTTTCGAATGTAGGGCTGCCGGTTTTCAAATTCAGCAATACCGGGGATGTAACGATTCGTGCGTGCAAACCGGAATCCCCAAATACAGTGTTTTTGGAATTGGCGGGAGAGCGTACCAGGGATATTTTTCTGCTCGGAAATGATTTTACAAAAGTCGGGTCCGATATCAAGCTGTCGGATAATGCGCATAGAGGAGCGGTTGAAAAAGTCGGCAATCGGAGGAAATGACAATTTGGTAAAACCTCAGTCTCCGGAGGAAGCGCCCTTTCCTCGTTCCCAAGCTCCGCAGACTGTGTGAAAACCATTATTTCTTGTACTTTTTGTCATTGCGAGCGAAGCGAAGCAATCTCGTAACCTGCTGATATTCAGGGGATTGCTTC
>JAACEJ010000063.1 GCA_011682565.1 Actinomycetota bacterium
CCCAGCCCGAATTATAAAATTGCTTTCACAGGTTTTGACTCCTGGAGGGATGCAAGAAGATATGTTCCGCTCTGGAGCCATACAACTCGTGAGGTCGTTGAAGGTGAAGATTTGAATCATAATGGCGAAATGACGGATACTTTCAATATGCTCGACCATCTTCCCAAAGATAAGTTTAATACCCAGCAGTATACTTTGACGTGGACTCAAACTCTGAGCGCCAGAACCTACTATGAATTAAAATTTAGCAAATTCACCTACAATCGGTTCTGGAATGTAGACGAAAATATTAACGAGGATACAGATGGTGATGGACATTTGGATTTGGTTGTTAATGGTGTTGATGTAGACGGCGACGGCGACAACCGTATGGAAGATTTGAACGGAAACGGTGTTTGGGATTGGAAAGTTTATGGGCCGAAAACCGATCTGTTTGTGGATGAAAATGACAACGGTTATATCGATGCTTCAGAACATGGGCCGAAGAGCAATTGGGTTACCTGGCAGGTGCTCCCGTTGAAGCGTTCTCAGGATACAAACGGTTTTTATCTCTATGGTAAGAATGAAAATGTATCTTATCCACGAGGCAGATGGCATCGTCGAATCCAGAATGTGTATGGTGCCAAGTTCAATCTGGTAAGTCAGGTGACTCCAAGGCATCAACTGAAAACCGGGGCAAGCTTTGATTATATTGATATCTTTTCCCATGATGTTGATCTGGCTTCGGGTGGTAATGTGTATGGCGAGAATTTCAAGGTTTTTCCGTTTCAGTGGGCTGCTTATGCTGAAGACAAAATGGAATATGAGGGAATGATTCTGAACCTTGGCTTTCGTTTCGATCAGTTTGATGCTAATTATGGTAATTATCCAAGAAATCCTGAAGACCCTGTGCCTGACAGTCTTGTTAGTTCCGGCGGTGTTATTAAGGATCCTGTTCGTGTTCGGGCAAAGAATGCCTGGTCTCCTCGAATCGGGGTAGCTTTTCCGATTACCGAAAGAGACCTTTTGCATTTCAATTATGGTCGGTATTTTCAGCAGCCGGTCTTGAATTTTGCATTTCGTAACCTGACATTTGATTTAAGCGGTGCTTTCCCGCTGATCGGAAATCCAAATATCGATCCGGAAAGAACAACGGCTTACGAGTTTGGTGTAAAGCATCAATTTGGTGATAACCTGGCTGTGAATGCTGTTGGCTTTTATAAGGATATAACGGGTTTGACGGATACCAAGCGAGTCTATTACACCATCGCGGACTGGTATGGTCTCTATATTAATCAGGATTTCGGAGACATTCGTGGTTTTGAGGTAAATATCTACAAAAGGCCCTCCGGTTCGGATTTTCTTTCCGGCAGCTTAAATTATACCTATTCTGTTGCAAAGGGTAAAAGTTCAACGTCTCGTCAATCGTATGATTTCGCATGGTCCGGTGATATTGTGCCGACTACCGAATCATATCTCAATTGGGATGTACGCCACAACTTGAAAATCAATCTTGATTACCGCATTCCTCATGGAACACACTGGCTGGGTACAAAATTATTTGATGATACGGGGATAAATGTGATTAATTATTTGCGTACAGGTTTGCCTTATTCTCCACCAAAAAGAAGCAAAGAACCTCTGATTAATACCGAACGGCTCCCCGGAAGTTGGACTGTGAATTTAAACATCGATAAAAGGTTTTTCCTGAGCACACGATACAAAGTCACGTTCTTTGTTTGGATCAATAATTTATTCGATCGCAGAAATATTAATGATGGTGGTGTGTCAGACGAGGAATGGTATTATACCTATAAGAAAGCTCAGGATGCTTACAAAAAAGGTGACATGAGTAAAGATGCTTACATGAGCCTGATGGATCGGCAGGACCCATTGGATTATAACCATAACGGCATTTTGAATGAACCGGATGGGAAGGTTGATTTGAACAAGAAATATCCGGAAATGGGTTCCAAACTCGATCCACGAACTTATGACCCCGGCCGGAATATTCGATTTGGTGTTAGCTTTGAATTTTAATCGAGTAATCCCTGCCATTTATATTAACTTGGAGGAGTGAAAGTGAAACACAGGTTAATTGCATTCTCTGTTTATTCTCTGATCGCATTTTTGCTGCTGGCGTTTTTCCAGAATTCTACGCTTCAGGCGGCATCTAAAAAAACAATTACGAAAAGAAATGCATCACTGGGAAAGATTTCTTCCAGGCCGAAAAAAGATTTCCGCGTCCATAATGTCGGAACACTTTGGAATATGGTCACAAATTATGGTTCTTATGGTGATCCCAATTCCTCGGTACCGTCGATGGAGTGGCCCGGCGGCAGTCAGGCTTATTATTTGTGGGAGGGGCGCCTTTGGGTTGGCGCAATTTTGGATGGAGAAAAATTCGTTTCTCATGCCGATTATGGCGACTATGAATGGTCTCCCACCGAAGGGACAGATTTTTATTTCGGCCCTGGTAAATCTATTCAGGATCATGATGTCTATTACGATGATCTCAGGTCCATTGCCGGGCATACACCACTTGGACTTGAAGTGCACGAGCGTGGTCTCAGTTGGAGTATGGGGGATTATGATGATTTTATAATCTACGAATATGAGATTACTAACGTAGGGGATAAAACATTAAACGGGGTTTTTATTGGCTGGATTTATGATTGTGATGTTGCTACAATAGCTGATCCGTCAGATCCCAATATTGATGATCTGGTGGATTATGATGGTTTTGATGGGAACGATACTGACACGGATCTGATTGATTGGGTTGATCCGCTTGACTTGGATGGTGACGGGAATACGGGTTACGATGAGTATGGCTTTCCTTATGCCTGGCCTCTTATGAAAGATGGAACGCCGATGAATCCTCTATACGATCCTTCAAAAGTTGAACCTGATGGCTTTTATGATGAATGGACCGTTTTGCTGGATGAAAACGGCCCTGAATTGCACTGGCAAACAGATAAAAATCCGGTCGGTGCTGCGGCAGGTACTGTTGCGGAATTGAACGGAAAGGTCTTGCACGGCTACCTCGTCCCCCGTAACACTTCTCTGATGTTCGACGGTGATTATCCCCAGTCTGCTGAAAATGATGTCGGAGAGCGCAGTTCTCCAAATCCTAACACAGGGTTTATTGGCGGACGCCTTATTTATTCTGATATTGTTAATGAAAATGATGTTTTTCCATATCTTACAACTCCTGCGGATACAATGATGCGTCCCTTTGCCCATCAGTGGTGGAACTGGGAGAGTGATCCTGGTGATGATATTGAAAAATACGATTATCTGGACGCACAACATGAGGCATCGACACAATTGGGCAAACATTATAACTTTTTACCATTGCCCTATGATCTGAACGCGCCAACCTTTGATTATCGTTGGTTAACCTCCACCGGTCCTTTCAATAATTTTAAACCCGGTGATAAAATTCGAGCGGTCTATGCTGCCGGTGTTGGCTTGGGTTTGCAGGGGATGCGCGAAAACCTTGATAATGCGTTAAAGGCTTATTACGCCGGGAGCAAGCATAGCAACCCCTACCAACCTTCTGCCCCGGATGAGGATAATCATTATGTTCTTCCCATCCCACCACAAATTCCAAGTTTAACCTACACGCCATTGCATGGTGGTGCCAGACTGGTTTGGGATAATATTGCCGAGATCACTGTGGATGCTATGCTGGGTCGGACCGATTTTGAAGGCTATAAAATTTATCGTTCCCTGTATGATCCCAGCAGTTGGGAAGTGATTGCAGCGTTTGATAATGTTGACGGAAAAGTGCTTGTCAAAAACACCGATGGAATAGTGATTAATGCAAAAAAAGATCCCGATACCGGTAAAGTCGTTCCTTATGGTGATCCCCGTTGGGAAAATATCAGCGACGACAATTTTATCAAAGTAGACCTTCCACCGATTACACATAGTTACGATGATCAGGGCGGTGAATTCCTGGGCAGAGAAATCTCGCGGCCGATTAATGGATTGCAGTATTTTTATGCCGTCGTTGCCTACGATCCCGATAAGGAAGCAACTGCCGATCAACCGGCTTTGGGTTCACAGGAATCTGCCAAGAGTAATTATATGAAAGATCCTAAAAACGGTGCACCTTTGGCGGTCATTCCAACCAATATGTATGCCGTGCAGGTTGTTCAGGGTGAAGACTTGAAGAATATGGGGATTAGGGTTGTCCCAAATCCTTATCGCGGCACAGCACTGTTCGAGTCTCGCTATGAAGATAAAATTCGATTCACTAATTTGCCACCAGCCTGCAAGATCTCTATTTTTACGATGACCGGTGATCTTGTCGAGACAATTTATCATGACAATGGAACAGATGCGGAACTATGGGATTTGATTTCGCGCAATAACCAAAAGGCTGTGAGCGGCCTTTATGTTTATGTCGTTGAAACCGAACAGCCGAAATATGAAAAGTTTGTTGGCAAGTTTGTCATCGTCCGCTAGCCTGAGGAGGTATTAGGAATGAAAAAGATTCTAATTGTTATAACTACTCTTTTGTTTCTTGGCGCCGGGGTCAGCACGGCGCAAGAGTTTGCAAAGGTTGGAACCGCTGGCGCACAATTCCTGAAAATTGGCATAGGCTCCCGTGGTATTGCCATGGGTGAAGCCTACGATGCGGTTTGTAATGATGCATCGGCGATTTTCTGGAATCCTGCAGGACTGGCTTTTGTGAAAAATAGCAGCGCTTTATTTGGGCATGCAAACTGGATTGCTGATATAAAGTATGACGCTGCAGCTTATGCATATAATTTAGGTATGTATGGTGTCGTCGGTGTCAGCTTCGCCTATCTGAATTCCGGTGATATAGAAGAAACGACAGTGGAGATGCAGGAAGGCACCGGTAATTATTTTAATACCAGCAATTTAATGTTTGGGGTTTCTTACGCCAGAAGGCTAACCGACCGCTTTAGTATTGGCGGTAATTTGAAATATGTGGAAGAAAAACTGGCCGGTGAAAAAGCAACTGCATGGGGCGTTGATATGGGTATCTTGTACTACACCGGTTTCAAATCATTGCGGCTCGGCATGTCTATCCGTAATTTTGGCCCCGAACTACAGTTTGCCGGCACTTATAAGGATTATGATAACGGCAAATGGGTGATCGATCCGACAACACACAAGCCGCAGGAAAAAGAATACCTGCCATATCACATGCCGATGACATTTAAGATTAGTCTGGCTTATGATCTCATTGAAAAAGAAAACCAGTTTCTGACTCTTGCTGCTGATCTGGCTCATCCCAATGATAATGTTGAACGTCTCAACCTCGGAGCAGAATTGAAATTGATGAAGCTTCTTGCTATTCGTATCGGCTACACTGGTCTTGTTGGTGTGATGAAAAGAGAAGATGTGGAGACGGAAAATGCAGATACCCCGCAAGAAGTGACTTACAAAATTCAAAATTATACGCAAAACCTGGGTGCGGGTGTAGGCCTGATACTGAACATGAAGGGGATTGGGCAGTTCAATCTTGATTATGCTTATACTGATTTTGGCGTCCTGGATTGGGCGCACCGCATGTCCGTTACTTTTAATTTCTAATCCTGATTTTGTAGATGAAAATAAATGCAACTCGTTTTGAGGAGGAATAAGTCAATGCAAATAAAGCGAGGGAGCGGCTTGTTACTGATTGTCTTGCTGCTAGGCGGGCTGTTTTTTGTCGTCTCGGCGCAAGCCTCTGCACCAACTGTAGTTTCAGCCCGATATATTGATAGTGTGAATACTTTGGAGATCGTCTTCGATCAACCCGTATATAACGATTCTGTGCATGTTGTTCGTGGCGGTATTACCCTGGATGGAGACAATGGTGGGAAAAATCCTGATTTAACATTGACAGGCGGCATTATCTCCGGCGATCCTGCTTTGTCTGACAGCATTCAAATCCTATTGAATTATGCTAATCAGCAGATTATCGAGACGATGGTGGACAGGGAATCTTTGGCGCTTATTCTGGCTGCTGGTGTCTTTTTAAACGAAGCAATGGAAGGCAACGCAGCAATCGGTGTTGACGCGGATGTACCTGTGGCCTTTGAAATCGATAATGCGGCGCCAGCGGTCGTGGCTGCAAAATATGATGCAGGGTCTAATACGCTGTCCATCGATTTTAGCAGTCCTGTGAATGGACGCAAAGTCGATATCATAAAGATTGCCGTTGATGATGATGCCGGAGGCCCTAATGCCAATCTTGGTTTTGCTACCATCAATGAGAAAGTCATCACACAAAAAGTTGCTTCGACAATAGAAATTTCCCTGAGTCCGAAACATCAATCGAAACTAGAAAGTATGAACACGGCTAATTTGAGCTTGCTTCTCAAACCGTTTTCGTTTATTGATGTAAATCGTAATAGTGTTATAGCAACCAATGCTGAAAACCCTGTCGGTATTACTTATCTGCCTGATGAAAGTCCGACTGTTCTGGAGAGTGCCGAATATAATGCGGGTTCGAATAATTTAACGCTTATTTTCAACGAAAAGATTGTTACAACTTTTTGGGATGCTGAGGCTATTAATGCCAAAGGTATTACCATTCATGATGTAACAAACTCTGAATCTGCAAGGTTGTCCGGAGCAGCCGCGGTTTCGGTTAAATCTTCCGTCAAGCTTGTTATCATGGTTTTGCCTGCGGATCAGCGTTTAATAGAAAGTCTTAAAGATACATCAAACCTGGTTGTAACGCTCGATGCCTTGTCAATTTTGGATGAATTTGGAAACGGCATTGCGCAAATATCGATGGAAAACGCTGTCCCTGTTACTTTTATCCCGGAAAAAGAAAAAGACTCGCCAACAATTACTAAAGCCGCTTACGATGCAGGCAAAAATGTGCTGTCATTAACGTTTGGTAATATTTCAGCTAAAACAAGAGGCATCGATACCACGAATGTTGACTTGGCCGGTGTTACGCTGGATGATGATAACGGTGGCCCAAATGCGGACGTTGTGCTGAGTGGCGGAAAAATTCTCGGCGTCAAAACCGGGAGACCTGCTTTTATCCGCGTTTTGGAAATTACTGTAAATCAGGAAGACGAAATCAAAATCGAGAGTATGGCGAATAAAGGCTCGATCAGTATCGGCGTAAAACCACTTAGCTTCTTTTTCGAAAGCTACACGAAAACGCGTAATGGTAATCATCTCCTCCCGACTGGTGAAGTGATGGTAAGCTATGCCCCGGACAGTATTGCCGCTCAACTGAACAGTGCCAAATATGATTTCAAAGAAAAAACACTAAAGCTATCGCTAAATAAAATCGTTGATGTTTCCTCTTTTAGTCCCACCACCGTTACTTTTGGCGGCATCAAGTTGACCGGCGGAGGTGTTGAGGAAGAAAACGCTTCCAGGACTTTGACCATCGATGTCAGCGAGCAGGACGAGGCTTCTATCAGCGGCCTGGCGGTTGAAACAAAAGCGGCGCCCACCATCGCGATCACTGCGGGTGCCTTGAAAAACCTGGATGGTTTTACTAACCAAGCGCTGAGTTATGCGGATGGCGACACATTGGGCGATGGTTCCAATATTGTTGTCGGTTATGGTCGCGGATTCTGGGATAAAAGCTATCAACTTTTCCCTACATTGGATGAGCTTGTTCCTGCCTCACTTCGCGCAGTTGGTGCACATTCCTATTTTTATGTTGCAGACGATCAATGGAATGTAACTGTTGGTTTGGATAGCGTTCAGGCATTGCTGAAAGCTTTCGAGTCAAGCACTCCGGCCAATGCCAATAAAGGAATCTACCAGATTTGCCGAGAGACCTATGGACAAGAGGGAGATACGGATGGCGATCCTCGTATTATTGTCTTTTTGATGGATTTGCGCGACGAGTATGCGGTTGCCAGTGGGGATGCATCTGCTGATATTCCCAAAGCAGGCGATTTTATGACGCGCAACGAAAAACCCGTTTCCGCGGAAGCGCATTCAAATGAAGCGGACATGATTTATGTCGATACGGAACCGATTATTCGTGCCGGTTATGCCGAGCAAGTGTTGGCAACGTATTTTACAAATATGATCCTGTACAATGTCGATGTAAAGGAAGAAGAGTGGCTTACGCAAGGCCTTTCTTCCATGGCCATGGATATATGCGGCTATGGCTATACTAATTTTCGCTTTCCGGCTGAAAAACCGGTTTTGCCGGCAAATGTTTCTTTGCCGACATGGACCGGTTGGACCGGCGGGCATCCGGGCACAGATATTAATGAAAGAAATATGGCCTACATGTTTATGCGCTATATTTACGATCAATATGGAGGCGCTGCAACCATCTCTGCCATTGCTGCATCGCAGGAAAAAGGCATTGCATCAATCAATAGCGTTCTTGCAGAAAAAGGTGCGGATGTGAGTGCTTGGAGTGTTTTGCAAAATGTCGGTGTCGCTGCTCTGGCAAATGTCCAGGATGATTCGACCTATGGAAATACTTATGGATTTGCCGGTATCGCGTTGCGCAGCCCGACTATTACAGAAATTACCTTTAAATCCGATGTCTTTGATAATACCGTTGCCAATTGGGCGGTTCAATATCATTTAATTAAATCGAAAAATAATCCCGGTAAAATAAATTTTAATGGCCTGAATGACGCCGAGTTTTCAGTGAACATAGTTACCATTAAGCCCTTTTCTTTAAAGAAAGTGCAACTGGGAGCAAATAATGAGGCGGAAATTAGCTTGCCTGCTGTGGATCAATCTGTATACCTTGTTATCGTTCGCAAAGGCGGCGTCGGTCCGGCAACCGAGGCTTCTTATGTTGTCAGCAAGGCCCTCGATCCACCGTCTCTTGTCGATGTGCGCGTTTTTCAGAATCCTTCTGTGAACCGGATCATTGATTTTCATATTGTATCTTCTGAGAGATTGTACAAGGATGTCCCACCTGATGAAGGCCCGATTGTCACTGCAAAATCGGCCACAACGGAAAAGGAGTTTGTGGGTGCCCTGGTTTATACGGATGAGGACAACAGTGTGTATGATTATAAAGCCAGTGTTGAAATAAAGGAACCCGGAGATTATACTTTTACTGTTACCGGTCAGAATGCCGGCGGTGCGGATATTCAGAAGCAGGAAATATCGGCAAAGATTCAAAAGCTTTTACCTGATGTTGGCGGAGTCATTGCTGATGCTTCCACGGGTGCGCGTTTGGAAATTCCTGCACACGCTATTCACAGCGCATCCTATTTTATGGCAATACCTTCAAGAGACAAAAAATCAGTCGACCTCGGACCGTCAACATTTATCCTGGCTAAAAAAGCTGTGTTGACAATGCCTGTATCGGCAAATGAAGATATTGATACCTTTAGAATTTTTCGACGTGAAAATGACCAATGGGTTTTTGTTGGCGGCCTGGTGGATGCCGACAGGAATACTGTTTCAGTGATGGTTGATCGTCTGGGAGAATACAGCCTGCGCGCAGCGGATGATAAGCTGCTCGGGGAAATCAAAACCCTTCCGACGCAATATTCTTTAAATCAGAATTATCCTAATCCCTTTAATCCCACGACAACGATAAGTTACGATCTGCCAAAAGCTGGATATGTGACAATTACTGTTTTTGATATCTTGGGTAAAAAGGTTGCAACGCTTGTCAATGGAAACCGGGAAGCCGGTTCTTATAAAACGACATTTGATGCGAGAAATCTTGCTACAGGAATTTATTTCTATCGTATTAAAGCGGGTTCGTTTAAAAAGATGCACAAAATGATGGTCGTTAAATAACATGAGAATTTGAATCCTCAAAGGTCTGCCAGACCTTTGAGGATTAGAAACAGTAAACTTAGCGGAGGGATACTCCATGTTGAAAAACAATAAATGGAACGCCTTGTTGGCTGTTATTGCTGTAGTCACTTTAACCAGCCTGCCCGGCTGCTATCGTAAAGGGGAAAATATACCCGTTAATCCGCCCACAGAATCGACCTATCTTGTCGATGCCTGGACATCATTTGAGAGTGGAGATTTCACGGCAGCAGAACAGGCATTCAAATCCTCAAAAGATCGCGATGCGCTGAACCCTGAAGCTTTCCTCGGTCTGGGATGGACGCAGGCAAGACTGTTAAGTTTCGATAAAGCAATCTCGAATTTCAGAATCATGCAGTCCATTACCAGCGATCCGGCTTTAGAGGCTGACGCTCACGCAGGGTTAGCTGTTTGTTATGCAGCAATGAAGAATGACGACTCTGCCATTGAAAACACACAGACAGCCTTGGAAATGCAACCCAACTACAAGTTTTCACATGATAATTATGTCGATGCAAAAGCGCTGAATATCGTTCTGGCGCGCAGCTATCTGAACAAAGGTGATTACCTTTCAGCGATGAACGTCGTTGAAAACAATCTTGAATCCGGCTTTGTAGACCAGCTTGTTTCGGAAGGAGTTCTGATAAAAACGAACGGCATGGAAGCTTCACCGATTCTTTCCACTGCAACTCCCGTTGATGGACAAGCCACACTGCGGCTCACCAAGGAGTCCAACGGAAAAAGTGTCGCTATAGAATTGG
>JAACEJ010000573.1 GCA_011682565.1 Actinomycetota bacterium
GACCATCTTTCCCGTTTATCTTTTTTCTTTTATCCTTTCAAGTTCCGTTACAGCCAAGACAAGCGATATTCCTTCCTGGGCAAACAAACAGATTCAATTACGCGAAACCATAAAACAATGTGTAGCGGAAACGCAGAAATGGCAAAATGATGATGGGTCTATTTATTCTTATTTGCCTACGTACAAGTGGGATGATGAAGTTGAAATTTTTTACGGATGGACAATCTATTACCTATTAAGCGGAGATGAGAGTGTTTACCAAAGCGCTCGTGGTATAGCATTAAAGTATTTATCGCGCGCCGAAAATGATTTCGATCACGGCTATTATGCGACGCCGTTTTTTGATACCGAGCATACGCTTGAAGGGTTGAATATGTTGGGAGCTCTTGCTTTTGCCAAGCCCTCTGATTCTGAAGTAATTTCCCGTCTTGAAGACCTCGTCGAGCATGTCGGTAATTGGGTGCCCGGCTATGCCGAATGGTTTGATACAAACACAAAGCATTTAAAAAGTTTACGTCCCGGCACAAGGGAAATCGACAGTGGATGCGATGCAGGGGTAGACTGGGTCTTTAATTTTGATTTTGCCAAGCTGGCTTTGGCAGCTTATTATGCCACGCAAAACCAGAGATATCTGAACTGGGTTGGAGATTACCTCGACGGCTGGATTTCTTCAATGGAAAGAAATGCCAGAGAGAACGGCTATTATGTATTGCCGTCCGAAGTGGATCCCGAGACCGGCGCCCTGGGGCCATGCAGTGGCGTGTGGTACATTCCCGGCTTTCAACCGGGTTGGGGCTACCAGGAAAAAGGTAATAACGCAAATCGTGACGCCCGCGGTGCGTTTATGGATTATTTCAAGATCACAAAAGATCGCAAATATCTTGATGCTTTTAAAAAACATCTGCGTACTTTATTTGAAAACGGTTCGGGAAATATTCCTGCTTTGCTTTATGACGGCACGTCCTGGATCGCCCAATCCGATAAAGTGACGGCAAGGATGTGCATTCAGGCGGACTTGTTCGATCCTCGACAAGATTCGCAATTCGATCATCTCCTCGATAATTGGAATTATCGCCAGGAAGACTATCGCATGTGGGACTATCGCTACAACGGCGATGTCGGCGATATTCGCGCAATTCTTGATGAAGCCGTGAGGGATGCAAACAGAACGTTATCCGAACTGCAAAGTCTGGAGGCTTTGCCGGATCAGGCAGATGATTTTCCCAAAATCAGCGAAATCGCAGGATTATCATTGACGGCTTTTGGCGGCGTGCTGGCAACCAGGGGTGAAATGCCCTGGACTGAAGCCAAGTACTACAAAACCGACGGTTCATTGGGCCTCGAGGATGGTGTTGCCGCTCTCATCAAGAAAGGAGACGATTCGGTCAAAGTGGTTTTGTTGAGCAATACAAATTCGCAGGACAAAATCGTTAAATTGCAGGCAAACTTTATTCCCGCAGAACTCACCCATGTTACCGTTGACGGACAGCCCGTTTCCGATTTCCAGTTCAACCTCGCAACCGTAACCATCCCTGCAGGGCAAACGATAGAGGTCGGTTTGTATACTTTTGATCAGGATACCATTCCGCCGCTTCCTCCTGCAGACGTTCGTTTGATAGCAGCCACAGAAAAATCCATCCATTTTCAATGGTCACAGCCATCTGCCGCAGAAGACAACGACACGCCGAGATACTACCTGATTTATCGCGACGGCGTCCGGATCGGCTTTCAGGATTCGCTGAACTTTATTGATGACGGTCTTGCAGAGGCGACCGAATATCGTTATCGCATTGTGGGAGTGGATAAAGCGGGCAATGAAAGTCAGCCGGCAGCAATAAGTTTTTCCACACAAAACGATACCACGCCGCCTGAAATCGAGTCGTTGATTGTAGCTGATGCAACAAGCCTGCAATTGGTTTTCTCCGAGTCGCTGGATAAAAGTTCTGCCTTAAATACCGACAATTATTCGATCACGTCCGGTATAAATGTTTTGAGCGCAGACCTCTCTGCAACCGGGGAAAAAGTATTTCTTACAACTTCTGCTCATGCCGAGGGTGTAGATTATAGTATCTCAATTGCCAACATTGCCGATGACTCAAAAGAACACAACATCATTTTACCTCATGATCCCATACACTATCAATATGTCAGCCGGCTTTTAGTGACCAATATTTCCAAAAGTAATTATACAGAAAAAAACAATAAAGTCGGCGATAACCTTTACAGCGACAGAGAATATAAAATCACGGAAATCCCGCAATCTCTCAGCGGCTTTGACTGGGTTCTTACGGCGAATGATGATAAAACCGCAACCGGGGATAATTTTTTATCGTTTGATATTAACAAAAGGACAACGATTTATATTGCTTATGATTATGAGCAGGTTTCCGCCAATGCAGTCCCCCAATGGTTAAAACAATGGGAAAAAACGGAGCTTGTCATAAGGTCCGATGATACTTTCTTTTTATGCTATCGTAAAGAATTTCCTGCCTCCACAGTAACCCTGGGTGCAAACTATGGTGACAATTCTTCAAGCATGTACCTCCTTCTCATTGATCCTTTGCGCGACCTGACGCCGCCATCCCCACCTTCCGGATTAAGTTTGACTATTGGATCAAATTAATTTTCGGCAAAAGATTCGCAATGCAGCTAAATTAAATCGCTTATTAAATTTATTGTTGCTAATTTCTGCTCCAGACCGGTGAACGGCAGTCAAATCGCGGATAACAGATCAATACAATGAGTTTCCTTTAAAACATGAGATACTTCTAACTTGAGGCACTTCTAACCCATGCCCACCCCCATTGGCCATGCGCTTGGCGGCGCTATCGTTTATTCTTTTTCCGATGCGGATAAAAAGAAAAAATGGCTCGTCGCTTTACTCGTTATCTTTTTTGCAGAGCTTCCGGATATCGATTTCCTATTCGGTTTTTTTGTCGGTAATCCCAATAAATATCACCACCAATTTACACACAGTTTTTTCTTTGTCATCCTTGCAGGACTGATCGGCGCCTGGTTGTGCCGAAAAACCAAACTTATGCAATTCCGCGCTTCTGCAGTACTTTTTATTGCAGCAGGATTCAGCCATATTTTACTGGATTTTCTTGCCGTAGATACCAGTGCTCCTTTCGGCGAACCTGTGTTTTGGCCGTTTTGGAATAAATTTTTCATATCACCGTTTCAAATATTTTCCGATGTGCACCGCGCGTCGGATTCCGGTCTCTTTTTTAAGAGTATGTTGAACCTGCACAATCTGAAAACAATTATTTTGGAGATCGGTATTCTAACGCCGATCGCAATTATTATCGAGCTTGTTAAGCGCTCTAAAAAGAAA
>JAACEJ010000574.1 GCA_011682565.1 Actinomycetota bacterium
ATTCCCTACAGGCCAAGTTTCACGGTAAAAAAAACAAACCAAACCAAAGACCAATAATCAGCAACTACTTAGAGCCCGTCCACCGATTGCATATTTGATGGATTTGGATTTTGTCAGAACTCGCTTGGAGTCGAACTGAGCGAGAGTTGGGACAAGGGCGTAGTTTTTCCATGATTTAACGATCTCGGCGTGAGGACCGTCCAAGGCAAGTGGCTGGCGGCTTTACTTGGAATGGAAAAACAGCTAAGCAACTTGTTTCAGCTGGTCCTGTTGAGCCAGCTTCATTCGAGCAATGACCCACAGATTATGCGACAAAACACTGAGACCCATGTGAATTTCACGATGCTCAAAGCCTTTCTGCCGCATTGGATTGCCGCAAAAGCAATGGCTGAGAATACTGATTCTCGCTTCGGTTTGGCTGCGACGTTTTTGGCCTTGACGAAATCGTTCTTCTTCAAGGCGTTGTTGCAGTTGTTTCGGATTGCGAGGTGCAACAGCGTTGAAAATCTTTTCTTTCTCAAAATATATCTGATTTACTTTACTGTCAAAGCCGCGATCTCCGGCGATAAGTTTTATATCAATATCAAGTTTTTCAGTGATACGTTGGTGGCTGTTCTGCAGTAATCTTGAATCAGCCGGAGCCTGGTCGCGAAATAATTTCCAGTCGACTATCAGTCCATCATCCTGTTCAGTCAGCAGTAGCGTATTGCCAAACTCCACTTCGGCGCCGCTCTTATGCCGGACAATCACATGCACATCTTCTTCGTAAATGCTCAGTAGCTTATCTTTGTTGGCAACTCTGCGCTGGCCAATAATTCGTTCATGTGCGCATCTGACAATGCCGGCAAGTTTTTCCATTACATTCGATATCTGTTTGAGAATCTGTTCCGCCTGCGGACGGCTGACATCGACCGTTTCCCAATTATTATCAAGAAGTTCAAAGTGCTTCATTGCGTGTTTAGCGACCTTTTTAACCAGCTTCTTCATTTTACGAAAGATAGCCTTACGACTGCGTTTGCTGTCTTTTTTACGCCTTGCAAAGGTCATCTGCATACAGAGCTTGTTCATTTTACTGATATATTCATTCGGTTCAAACGGCATACGGTTTTTTAATCCGAGTTTGCGAATACGCCTGACAGCTTTCATCATTGTTCGTGTCGAATCACGCAGCAACAGCCAGTCAACGGGAAAATGAATATTGGCCATAATGCAGGTGCTGTCCATATAACATTGACTGAAATCTGCCGGCTCATATAAAACTTGCGATGATTCATCCGCTGCAGACCGAAGCAGTTGCATTTCCAGTTGTTTGATTACGGCAACAGGCAGCATGTTTTCCAGATTACCAAGGTGACTTTTGCCGGGAACTTTGGGAGTCGTAAAACGATTGATACGGCAAAACCATTTGTAAAGATCACTATGCGATAATGCCAGAGCAAATTTGCGAAGTGAAAGTTTCAGGCGTTTACGAAGAATAGATGCCCGCAAAGCCAAAACTGCATCGTCCTTGGCACGCGTGCTTTCCTTCTCGGTCAAACCGGTTGACTTGCCGGTGCCGAAGAGGGCAATCATCTTATTGACGCGTGCGGCATCAAGAAAGTGGGCCATCGCTATTTTTTCAAGACCGCTTTGACGAATGATTTGATCAATTGTGATCAGCAGCTGGCGTTCGGTGTTGTATTCGGCATTGCCAAAAACGACGGGAATAGGCTTGTCAAACTTTTGCTGGATTGCTAAAATAGTCATGAAGGTGTGCTCCTTATGTTGGGCGTTTTTCTTTCGATGAAACGAATTATAGCACACCTTTTTTAACGCTTTAAGCGAAAAACGTATATCTTAAAAAAATATTTTCGCTATAACTTATTGACCTCTAAGAAATTAACTGCGGCGGACAGACTCTATAATAGCATCGTCGATACTCTGCATACAATTATAAATTATCTGTAAGCGAGGTTGTATAAAGCTGTCATCTCTTTATACATTGTTTTCGCTGCGTATTCAGGTTCATTACCCCGCACCTGGGCCATATATTTGAACTGTTCGTATTCTCCGGATAGCACGCCTGTATAGTTTATTTTATCAAGTGCTTTAAGGAAAGCCCTCCAGTCAACGGCTCCCGCCCCAAGAGTTGGAAACAGAAAATCCAGGCCGAATTCACCAGGCCTGCCGACAGCATCTTTCATATGGACATGTTTAATTTTTTCGCCAAGTCTTTTTATCGCGTAAGGTATGTCGTTTCTGTACAACAATAAATGGGACGGATCCATTGTAATTCCAAGCCTTGGGTGATCAAACCTGCTGTACATTTCCTGAATTGAGTAAAAATCATGAACCAAAGCACCGACCAGCGGCTCTAATGCGAGACAGGAATCACCTTTGTCAAGTTCCTTAGATATTTTTTCGAGTGCTTTTGTTAGATTGTCCCATGCCGGGCCCTGATTCTGCCGGGCCGGCATCCACCAATCCTCAGGAGGAGCCTTAACTGCTTCAGCTGGTGAGCCTGAAACTACGTTTACGACTTTGACGCCCGCCTGAGAAGCCGCACGGACAGTATCAATCACATCGTTAATGTCCTGCTCTTTATTGTCTGTCAGGGAACGTAAGACAACAAAATTACTCACCTGAAGTCCTGCTATGCGGGCAATATCGACTGCAATTTTGAACTCTTTCTCAAGATTATTCTGCTTAAATGACAATCTCTTGAATTCTACATATTTAAATCCCAGCGACGCTATGCAGTCAACGCATTCTTTAATCTGGTCTTCGCTATGAAGCTGTTCCCACCAGAAAGCGTTAAATCCAAATTGTTCTTTTGTTATCATAACAAGTCCTCTTTCTTAAATTAAAATGAATCCTTAAATCCTTCTATCATCGCAATAACATTTTCCACAGGCGTATCCGGCTGGATAACATGAGCAGATGAAGCAATATAGCCGCCGTTTTTTCCAAGTATATTTACCAGCCGCTTCGCTTCGCTTTTCACCTGTTCCGCTGTACCATTCGGCAGAATATCCTGTATATCCAGGCCGCCGGAAAAAGACAGTCTGTCGCCGTATGTATCCTTCAAGAACTGAGGCTCCATACCGTCGGCCTTAGGCTGAATCGGATTTAATATATCTACACCGATATCAATTAGATCCGGTATCAACTGCGCTACCGCTCCGCAGGAATGATAATGAAATTTTATATGATTTCCAAATCTATTTTTAATAGTATCTATATATTTTTTCCATCTGGGTTTCAAAAATTTTCTATACATATCCACTGAAATCAGCAGCGCATTCTGGCTTGCAAGGTCATCGGCGATATAAACCATATCGATTCTATCTCCCGC
>JAACEJ010000064.1 GCA_011682565.1 Actinomycetota bacterium
GGATGTTCACACACTTTATGATCGTTACCGGGTTTACGATATTGTATCAAAAGTTCCGGGAGTAAGAGAAATAGAAGATGATCTGAATATTACTGTCCCAATGTTACCGGACAAAGAGATCGAAGATAATATTATCGAGCAGTTCAAAATTGTCCGTTCAATTCTGGAGCCTGAAAAAATAACGGTTCACGTTGATAACGGCGTCGTTTTTCTGAACGGCGAGGTCAGTTTTCAGCGCGAAAAGATTGCTGCAGAGACCGCAGCATCATGGCAAAAAGGCGTTAAGGGCATTGTTAATAATTTAAAAGTGTTGCCCTCAAAAGCGGCGCTGAGCGATGAAAACTTGCATGCTGTTCTTCAGGATGTTTTAAAAGATCAATTTCCCCTGGAAAAAGGCGTCAGGATCACAATCAAGAACGGTGTCGTTACGCTCAGTGGAAAAGTACGCGTTTTGTGGGTACAGCGAAAAGTCGAACAAGAGTTTTCCCGAATAATCGGCGTCAAAAATGTTGTGAATCACCTGGCGGTTGAGCCGCCGGAAGATTGAATCGGCAGAAAAAATCAAACTCATGAAGCATTAACATATTTATTAAGGAGGACAATAAAATGAAAAAGCGAAACTTTTCAAATCGCGCATGGATGTATGTCTTTGCAGGTGTTTTGATTGGGCTTATTATCGCAGCAGGATTTCGCTGGACGCATAAAATCCAGGCGGAACCGACAGCGATGCTAACAAGCAACCCGGCTCCTGCTGCACAGGCCCCGGACTTGCAGGGCATATCAGTCGCCCAACAATTGAGCAATACATTTGCGGCTGTAGCGCAAGAAGTCAATCCGTCGGTTGTTACAATTTTCACAGAAACTGATGTAAAAGTACAACAACAATTCTCCGGTACTCCATTTGACCAGTTTTTTGGAAAAGATTTCTTTGGACAATTTTACCAAAATCCGCGACCTCAAGGAAATTTAAAGCAAATGGGACTTGGCTCCGGGGTTATTGTTAGTTCCAATGGCATTATCCTGACCAACAACCATGTTGTCAAAGATGCCGATCATATCAAGGTCAAATTAATGGATGGACGAGAGTTCAAAGCAAAGGTTAAGGGTACGGATCCACCAACGGATTTAGCCGTAATCACGATCGATGCAAAAGGACTCACTCCGCTTCCGTTTGGCAATTCGGATAAAGCTCGTGTTGGAGATATGGTGCTGGCCATTGGTTCACCTTTAAATCCCCAATTGGAGCACACGGTGACCTCCGGCATTATCAGCGCCAAAGGAAGAAGCGGCGTGGGACTCTCAAAATATGAGGACTATATTCAGACAGATGCCGCCATCAATCCCGGAAATTCCGGTGGAGCGCTGGTTAATTTAAAGGGTGAACTCGTTGGTATCAATTCTGCAATTGCAACGCAGACCGGCGGTTTCATAGGCATCGGATTTGCCGTTCCTGTTAATCTGGCTAAAAAAGTCATGGACGACATTATCGAGAAGGGTAAAGTTGTTCGCGGATGGCTGGGTGTTTATATTCAAAGTATTACGCCAGAGCTGGCCAAAGCAATGAAACTGAAAACCGCAAAAGGTGTCATCATCAGCAAGGTGCAAAAGGACAGCCCGGCTGAAAAAGCAGGGTTGAAAGAAGAGGATGTCATTCTTCGCCTTAACGGAAAAGAAGTACACAATTCAACAGAATTGAGTACATGGATTTCAAGCATAGATCCGAAAACGACAATTACTCTGGAAGTATTAAGAGACGGCAAGGTCCAAACCGTGCCGGTCAAATTGGGTGAATTGAGCCCAAGCGTTCAACAACTCGCCAGCGGAAAAGTGACCAATTCCAGGATTGGTCTCCAGGTTTCAAACATTACCAACGCACTTGCAAAGAAATACTCACTTCCATCAGGGCTCAGTGGCATAGTCGTCACAGGGGTTAAACCAAATACGATCGCTGCGGATGTTGGTTTGCAGGAAGGTGATGTGATCATGAAAGTGAACCGTCGCACAATTAACAATGTGGATGATTTTAACAAAATCATGGGAAAAATTAAAGCCGGTGAAAACTTGATGTTTTACTTGCGTCGCGGAGAAGGCAATTTCTTTGTCGCCTTTACCGTGCCTGGGAAATAATTCATCCTGCTAGTAACCTTTTGAAGCTGTTGGGAAAACCCGGACGTCTCGCTTGGCGGGACTCCGGGTTTTTGAAACTGTACCGATTGCAAATGAATTGTAATACTCGGCGTTGATTGTTTTGCTCGTTTTTATTATCTTACATTTTAGGTCATTGTGATGTACGCCTTAATTTTTAAAACACTAACTTACGAGTTGTACAATGAGAATTTTAATTGTAGAAGACGAAGAATCTCTGGCTCTGCGAATCAAGAATGTTCTTGAAAGTGAAGATTACCAGGTAAAAGCCGTATTCGATGGAGAAGCAGGGCTGGACGAGGCGCTGGCTGAAGAATACGATTTGATTGTCCTGGATATTTTACTGCCCAAAATGAACGGAATACAAGTTCTCAAGGAAATTCGCCATGCAGGGCTCACGGGCACTGTCCTTTTATTGACCGTTAAAAATCGTGTTGAAGACAAAGTTGCCGGCCTGGACGCCGGGGCGGATGATTATTTAACAAAGCCTTTTGCAATTCCGGAACTTTTGGCGCGGGTTCGTTCGCTTTTAAGGCGAAGCAGTGAAGTCAAAACATCCAGTCTTACCATTGGCGATCTGGAAATAAAAACCAGCACGCATGAAGTGAAACAGCAGGGACAACTTGTCAATCTGACAACCAAAGAATATGCTATTCTGGAATTTTTGTTGTACAATAAAAATCGCGTCGTTTCCCGGCTTTCGATAGCCGAGCATGTTTGGGGAGACAATTTCGATCTCTTTACCATGACCAATTTTGTCGATGTCCATATTAAAAATCTGCGCAAAAAAATTAATGATGTCGGCGAAAAGAAATTAATCCAAACCATCCGCGGTGTGGGTTATATGATCAAGGATGAAGAATGAAGATTCGTTTGCACCTCACGCTTTGGTATTTTGCCGTAACATTGCTGATTCTGCTCATTTTCAGCGCAGGAATTTACACGAGTATGCGGCACCTCTTATTTCGTGCCGTGGACAACGAATTGAGAATTGTTGTCGATTCCATCCAATCAAGCTATGATCCGGCCACAAAGAAATTTAAAATCATTGAAAAGGATATTGAAAAGATCGACCCGTTTACAGAGTATTATGTGATCATTTACAATGTATTGGGGGAACCGATTTACAAATCACCTCTCGGCCAAAGCATTTCACTTGATATTCCTCTCAGCAACAGGCATGTTCCATTTGAAGAAACTCTGAAAAGAATAGTGCACAAATCCAATAAATGGCTCCACCCCGGGGAAAAAACAGAATTAGCTTTTCATGGCATAAGCCGTAAGATATATTATCAAAACCGACAAATCGGATGGGTAACGGTTGCCCTTTCCATCGAAGGCACCAGGAAGTCGATGGCGCAATTAGTAAAAGTGATCCTCTCTTTAATTTTAATTGCGCTTGCAGTCATGGCCGCAAGCGGATATGTACTAACGCGCAAGGCCCTTTACCCTGTTGAGGTCATGACGCGCAAGGCGAATCAAATCAGCCACAGCAATTTAAATCAGAGGGTAGAGATCATCCATGCGAATGATGAACTGGGAGAACTGGCCGCTACTTTGAACGATCTGTTGGAACGCCTGGAACAGGCCTTCGAGAGCCAGCAGGGGTTTTTGCAGGATGCCGCTCATGAACTCAAAACGCCGCTTTCCATTTTGCGTGCGCATTGGGAAAGCGAGTTGAACAATCCGGCGGTTTCAAATGAGATGAAAGAAAAAATGATCCACGATATTGAAACCATCACAAGACTGACACATCTTCTTAACAATCTTTTGCTTCTCTCGCAGACAGAAGATATTCGTGCAAATTTTTTATTCGAGCCCATCTCTCTCGTTGCGTTACTGCAGGATGTGTTTGAAGATGCGACGACTCTGGCTGAATTAAAGCAACAGAAAATCGAGTTGCAACATTTGTCTGATGTTATGGTGAACGGTGACCGGATGCGTCTGTATCAACTTTTCTTCAATGTTATTGAAAACGCAATAAAATATACGGCAAAAGGCGGCGAGATAATGATCAGCTTGTCATTGGAAACTGGAAATGCCATCGTAAAAATTCAGGATAACGGCCCGGGCATTTCGCCGCAGGATTTGCTCCGCATTTTCGATCGTTTTTATCGGGTGAAAAAAGACCGCGCCAGAAAAACCGGCGGCAGCGGGCTGGGTTTGGCAATATGCAAAATTATTGCGGAATCTCATGATGGCGAAATAAAAGCTGAAAGCACGGTCGGCGTGGGTAGTGTGTTTCAAATTACATTACCCACAATGAACCAATCTGTCTAACTACCCAATGCTTCCGCGAAATTAACGAAATTCACCCAATCCGCAAAACCTTTGCCCCGCGAATCTTTCTCTCTTTCAGTTCCACCAGCGCTTCATTTGCTTCATCGAGTGAATATTCCTGAAATTCGGGTTTGATAGGAATCTGCGCTGCCAGTTCCAGGAATTCGCTCACATCGTTTCGCGTTACATTGGCAACGCTTTTGATCTCTTTTTCCATCCACAAATGGGTCGAATAATCCAGTTTCAGCAGAGCTTCTTTATCAACTTTTTCTTTGCGAATCGCGTTGATGACCAGCCTGCCCCCGGGTTTGAGGTTTTTCATCGCTTCCACAATGGGTTTCCATACCGGCGTCGTATCGATGATGGAATCCAGTTTCTCAGGCGACTCGTCTTCCGTTCCACCTGCCCAGACAGCACCGAGTTCCCGGGAAAAAACTTGCTCTTTTTCGCTGCGGGCAAAAACATATATTTTTGAATTGGGATATTTTTGTTTCACCATTTTCATGACAAGATGTCCCGATGCGCCAAAACCGGTCAGACCCAGGTTCTGTCCATCCTGAAGCCCTGTTAATTTTAGAGAACGGTATCCGACTGCACCGGCGCACAAAAGCGGCGCCGCTTCCGAGTCGGAAAAAACATCCGGAATTTTATAGGCGAAATTTTCCGGGACAGACATATATTCCGCATAACCGCCGTTTGCATCGCGGCCGGTCGCTTTAAAATGAGGACAGAGGTTTTCATTTCCGGCACGACAATATTGGCATTCGCCACATGCGGAAAAAATCCACGCAACGCCCACGCGGTCGCCAATTTTTAAGCTGCCGACTGCAGCATCAGCCTTTTCAACCCGACCGACAACCTGGTGTCCGGGTACGACGGGAAATTTCGGCGGCGGCGTTCTGCCTTCGATTTCATCCAATTCCGTATGGCACACACCGCAGGTCGAAACTTTGATCAGTATTTCCTTTTCGCCTAATTCCGGTATCGGCAGATCGACAAGTTCCAATGGATTTTTATTTTCACGCATATCGACAATTTTATTCAAAACCATTGCTTTCATTTGTCAAGTACCTCCCTGGTGCAAATACGATTTGTTAATTGTATCAGAATCGTATAGAATATCCTGTTCCGATAATCAAGTCCGGCGCAACACTGTTAAGGCCGATGCCGGCATACAGATCGAGTTGTGATAGACGCGTCAGAGAAAATGTCAAGCCGGAGTCAAAAACAGGAGTCCATATTTCCTTCTGCGGCATTTCGGCAAATGTTTCAAAAAAAATACCAACACTCTGGTTTAATGATATGCCGTAACTGATTGAAGCAATAGCCATCAATTGACGATTCATGCCATCAAACACTGAATAAATGCCGGCATTAATACCAAGGTCTGTATTTTCCGATAAATCGCACGAACCCGCGAATTTCATTCCATAGTCGCTGCCCCCGGTGGATACGGCATCATCACCGACAGGGATTGTTGCTGCAAGAATAATTGCCACAGGGACGTCTGCTTTTTTATCCGTTAATTGAATTTTTGATTCGACAATCATATCATTGAAATAAAGGTCTCGCTCATCGCTGAGTTTTGCCCAGGTCCAGCCGGTAAAACCAATCCTCAACTCCACAGAACGATGAAGGCCTATCCTGAAAAGTGAATTTGGGAAAGTTGTGCTGACAGTGTTGTTTTCGGTTACGTATTCCAACCCCGTTTCCAGTTGAACCGATCTGGCCGGAACGGTAATAGCACTTTCAGTATAATCGGGACGATCGGTAGTTAACTCTTGTGCCGGGAGAACGTGAACGGCTGATAAACAGATGAGTGTCAGCAAGAGCAACACTTTTTTTATCATAATAAATTCCTCTCGATTGTATTTACAGTAACCTAAACATAATTTTATTTTATTCCAACTGTTTTTGGAAATAAGCAGGATCAAAAAAACGATTTCGATTTGTTTTTTGGGTAAAAATCCTTATATTTTTATCCAAAAACATCATCTGTTTACCGGCACATACCTGTTGTTTTGTAAATCAGAATTTGAACAATTTACCCATGATCTTGCCCTAGCTTTCTCAAAAGATTATTTACTTGATAACCGGGAGTTCTCTCATGGAAAAGTATCGCGCCCTCACAGCTCACGAAATCGACATTCTTACTAAAAACGGTTGTTCCGCTGATAACTGGGAAAATTTGCAAGTCGTGGAAAATTTCGATCCCTCACGTGTTTTTTTTTCACAGTTTTCAGGCAAAATATTTCTCGGCTCCTTCAGCGGATTCATGGAAATCGACGGCATCGAAAGACCTTGCGGCATTTACCACTCACGTCTTCATCACTGCACTATTGATGAAGATGTCCTGATCGACCGTATGGGTTCCGCAATCCTAAATTATCATATTGAAAAAGATGTGCTTATTGAAAACACCTTTCTACTCTCAGCCGAAAAAGGGGCACAGTTTGGCAACGGTGTCAAGGTATCCATTCTCAATGAAGCAGGCGGCCGGGATGTGACTTTGTTCAATGATTTAAACGCCCAGATTGCTTATTTTCAGGCGTCATTCAGACACGATTCGGAATTTCAGCAAAAGCTTAATAGCCTTATCGGGAAAAACATCGAATCTCAGGTGCATTCCCACGGCATCGTTGAGAGTGGGGCGCGGATCAGAAACTGCGGCACGATAAAAAATGTCCTGATCGGTGTAAATGCGATTCTTGAGGGCGCTGTGAAACTGGAGAATGGAACAATTGTTAGCTGCCCGGAGCATCCGAGTTATGTGGGCGTGAGTGTCGTGGCTGAAAATTTTATCGTCTCCGAAGGAGCACACATTGACGCCGGTGTCACCATGGAAAATGTTTTTGTCGGGCAGGCAACGCAGCTTGGAAATCAATTCTCGGCCGAAAATGCTTTGTTTTTTGCCAACTGTGAAGGATTCAACTCTGAAGTCAATTCCATTTTCGCCGGCCCTTACTCGGTAACGCATCACAAATCGACGCTGCTCATTGCCAGCTTGTTTTCATTTTATAATGCCGGAAGCGGCAGCAATCAGAGCAACCACATGTACAAACTGGGGCCGGTGCACCAGGGCATTTTTGAACGGGGATGCAAAACCGGCTCTTTTTCCTACGTTTTGCTGGAAAGCCACGTCCCGGCTTTCAGCACAGTCATCGGCAAACATCTGACGAACATTGATGCGCCCCTGCTGCCTTTTTCCTATATCACCGAAGAAAAGGGCGACTCCAGGCTGATGCCGGCGATTAATTTGTTTTCCATCGGCACGGTGAGAGATGAGGCCAAGTGGCCGGCGCGTGACAGGAGAAAAGCGAAGCAAAAAAGGGACTTTATCATCTTTGATGTTTTCTCGCCTTATTCGGTAGAAAAGATGCGGCAAGGAAAGGCCATGCTGTTGAAATTGTACGAAGAAACTCCGAGAGAGAAATCTTCCATCGTTTACGGCGGCGTTCAAATCAGCAGGCTGCTTTTACGCAAAGGGGCGAAATATTACGGTTTTGCCATCGACCGCTACCTGATTGGCAAAATTATAAACAAAATTGAAAAAGCTATAGAGACGAAAGCTTCCTGGAAAACGATCAGAGAACAGCTTGTCTGCAATTCCGCGTCGGAAGACATAAATAAGTGGCTTGATCTTTCCGGTTTGTTGGCGTTGAAAGAAAGAATCGAAAAGCTCATGCAGGATGTAAAAGATGATAAAACACAGACTATCGGGGAATTCCTGGAGCAAATAAAAATAATTTATGAATCTTTTGCAAGTGACGAGTGGACTTATATCTACCGTGCTTTTGCAGAAGATTATGGATTTATGCCCGACAAAATGACGCCTGAAGATTTTATGATTTTGGTGAAAAGATGGGAAAAAGCGGCAAATTCGCTGAACGCTCTCATACTGGATGATGCTTCAAAGGAATTCGGGGATTTTTCCCACATTGGATTTGGGCTGGGCTTTGGAGAAAATGAAAGGCGAGCCGATTTTAAAGCCGTGCGCGGTGAGTCGCAAACAAATGCTGTTGTACAAAAGCTAAGGGCGGAAAAGGAAGAAATACAGCGGCGGGCCGAAGGCGTGATGCAAACGCTGGAAAGTATGGTGTGAGAGAAGCAGACGGAAGAAGGGTTCTGAATAATTTTGAATAAAAAAACAAGACAAAGCACAAATAATTTTTACAAGGAGGTCTTATGAAACGAGAAGAAATAGCAGAGCGTGTGATTAAAGTGACGGCGCGGGAGCTAAATAAAAGTCCCGAAGATATCAAAGAGAACGATCGCTTTTCTTATGAACTCGGAGCGGATTCTCTCAAATCCATCGAGTTGGTAGCGGCATTTGAAGAAGAATTTGATCTTGATCTCGATGAAGACGAAGCGCTGAAAATTCAAACAGTCGGCAGTGCCATTGATTTTTTTGCAGAGTTGCTGCCTGAATAATTTAGAAATGAGGTTCATTATGAAAGAATATCCCCTGCAAGACATAGCGGAACCAAATCTATTGAAAGACATTTTTCCCTATTCATTACCACCCCTGATTAAGTTTGAAGCGCCGATTAAAGAAATGATTGACGGCAAAGAAATTGTATTTGATCCCACGGAGGTTCTCAGCCGTGACATCCACATCACAGACACAACTTTTCGCGACGGGCAGCAGGCGCGTCCGCCTTATCAAAAAGAGCAGATGGTAAAAATTTACGAAATGCTTTCGCGTCTGGGCGGGCCGAATGGCGTGATTCGTCAAACCGAATTTTTTCTTTACACGCAAAATGACCGCGACACGCTGGATGCCTGCCGGAATCTGGGATTGAGATATCCTGAAATCACCGGCTGGATTCGCGCCAGCATCGCGGATTTTAGATTTGTCAAAGAAATGCAGCTCAAAGAAACGGGTATGCTCACATCCTGTTCCGATTATCACATTTTCCACAAACAAAAACAGACCCGGCAGCAGGCGATGGATCAATACATCGAAGTCGTGGAAACCGCATTGGAAAACGGCATTCGTCCCCGCTGTCATCTTGAAGACGTGACACGTGCAGATATGGATGGCTTTGTCATCCCATTTGTGCAGCGCCTGGAGCGCCTGACGGAAAACCAGCCCGATCATCTGAAAGTGAAAATACGCCTGTGTGATACCATGGGTTTTGGCCTGAGTTACCCGAATGTTGCTCTGCCGCGTTCGATCCCGAAACTTATTTACAGAATGAAAAAAGATTGCGGCGTGTCATCCGACCGGCTGGAATGGCACGGACATAATGATTTCCACAAAGTCCATATCAACGGCTCCACAGCCTGGCTTTACGGTATTAATGCGCTGAATGCCACGCTGTTCGGATTCGGTGAGCGCACCGGAAACCCGCCCATGGAAAGCGCGGTCATCGAGTACGTCTCTTTGAAAGGCGACCTTAACGGCGTCGATCTCTCCGTCATCACCGAACTGGCGCAATATTATGAAAAAGAAATCGGTGCGAATGTCCCGTCGAATTACCCGTTTGTTGGTAAGGATTTCAACACAACTCGGGCGGGAATTCACGCCGGCGGGCTTCGTCGTGATGAGGAAATTTATAACATTTTCGACACCACAGCGTTGCTCAACCGTCCGCCCAAAGTCGCCATCACGGACAAATCCGGTACCGACGGCGTGGCCATGTGGGTGAACAATTTCCTTGGACTCGCGGGAAAAGACCAGCTCACGGTGATGAAAGTCGCCAAAGTTCAACGCTGGGTCATGGATCAGTATGAAAAAGAAGGCCGCCTGACTTCGATTTCCGATAAAGAGATGGAAGAACAGGTCGCCAAATTTTTCCCCGATCTTTATGCAAAAGTAAAAAAATAACTCTACCTCCAAAACATAGATTTGGGAAAGCCCGGATGTACGCTCAGATATTTTACGAGCTTTTCCAAATCTCATATCTTTTTTCTCCAGTACAAACCGGATTGCTTACTGTTTGATCTGTTCCATTTATTGCGGGTTAAAATGTGAGAAATACTTGTCATTGCGAGGAGTGAGGAACGAACGACGAAGCAATCTCATAACTG
>JAACEJ010000575.1 GCA_011682565.1 Actinomycetota bacterium
GAAAATCACCGTATCCCAAAAAACATACATACCCTGCCTGGTTTTGAGGGTGCCGCGGCTGCTCACTATTCCTCCAAGAGTCGGGTCATATATCAAGCCCAAAACAGTAAGTTTGCCGCGACCATTGATTGTAATGTGAGTGTCGCTGCCAAGATCAACCACACGAAGAAGCACCCAACCATAATCGTCTATTTCAATATTTAATTGTCCATTAAGCGGGGTAGGAACATTATTGACATCATCCGCAGCAGCCATGCCCGGCCCCAGTATGTTCAGAACCCCTCCGGTAACCCTTATATTAACCACCGACCCCGGATTTATCGCGCAGTGATTGAGCCTTGTACTCACATACCCATCGGTCTGAATATAATTCATCGTGCCGTCCACCGCCCATTGACCGGGCAGGGTACCCATATCTCCTATGCCATCAACAACGCCCCCCGTAACATAAACCGTAGCTTCGGAATTACTGTCGCCAACCGCGGTTATCCACTCGTGGGTCAATGTCAGGTCCGCTCCGGCTTTGATATCAAGCCTGCCGCTGCCGGATGAGCCTATTATCAGATCCGCTATATTGTTAACATCCGAATCCAGCGTAGCCCAGGCACCGGAAGGGCTGTTCGGGGGGGCACCGATGTAAGCTGTAATATCGTTAACATCGTTAGGGCTTCCACTCCAGGTTGCCGGATCAGCCCAGTTACCCCCGTTCACATCCACAAAATAAGCTTCTCCAAAGGCCGAAGAACCAGCAACAGCCAACAGGAGAATGGTTATGCACACACCCTTTTTAAACATTGAAGTAGTCCTCCATATTATTACCACAAAATTCTTCATTCTTCATTTCGGCTTCCGCCAACAAATAAATAAACAAAAGAGCAACACAACTGTGTCCTGATTATAAACAAATCCCCGCTGTATTTCAACATAAATATAGTACTAAATCAAAAAAAATATAATTTCTACAACTGCTTAATGTAAAAACAGTTATAACTTTTTTGGCTGTTTTTCCTCCGGCTGTGCCCAACTTTTATAATACTAATACCCAACAGGAGAGATGCGAAATTTAGTATCGAAACATAAAAGAAATAAAAACATTTTTCTCTTTATTGCCGTAAAAAAACTTTTCAACGGAGAAATGATACGGTAGAATTTATTCTGCGAAGTACAGGAAGCCGGTAATGTTGAATATTGCCCGGAGTCAATTATGGATTCACGCGAAAGAGTGAACAGAGCCGTTAATTTTGAGCAACCCGACAGAGTACCGCACTTTCTCCCGGATGGCAGGGAAAATGACATTATCTGGCTATGGATACCGGAACCACAAGGCATTCAGCCATGGCAGGAAAATAATGGGATTGACAGTAGAGTTGATTGCTGGGCGGTACGCTGGGAAAAACCTCACGGCCGTGCCGGGTACGGAGAGGCCAGAGAATTCCTTATAAAAGATATTACCCAACAGAGATACTATACACTTCCCAAGCTAAATGAACCGGAATATTTCAAAGCTGCAGAAGAAACTGTGGCAAGAAACAATTCCAGCCCAAACCCTAAATACTGCCTCGGCGTGATACCTTTTAATTCCCTGAATGAGGGTGTTCATAATATAATCGGGCTGACAAATATGTTTATGGCCTATTACGAGCATCCGGATGACCTTAAGGCCCTGATTGGGCGTCTGGCGGAGGCTCAGCGCGAGTCGATACGAAAGTTAGCCGAGTGCGGCTGTGACGGGGTGATGGCATACGATGACTGGGGACTCCAGGACAGGCTTATGGTCAGTTTAGAAATGATAGAAGAATTCTTTATGCCGCATTACCGCAGAAACTGGGCTTTGGCTCATGATTTAGGAATGGATATCTGGCTGCATTCCTGTGGCAATATTACGGAAGTGCTGCCGGAATTTATCGACATCGGGCTGGATGTGATACAGATGGACCAGCAGGAGCATATTGGGCTGGAGAGGCTTAACGATGAATTTGGCGGGAAAATTACGTTCTGGTGCCCCGTTGACGTGCAGAAAACCATGGTCGAAGGCTCTGTCGAAGACACTAAAAACTACGTTAGAAGAATGATCGAGACTCTGGGAGATCACAAGGGAGGTCTGATCAGTATGGCCTACAGCAGTCCTGATGCCGTTGGCCATACGCCTGAAAAAATTGCGGCCATGTGCAGCGCTTTCCGTGAATTCGGAGTTTACAAAAAAAACAGCACTATCCTGTAAGGTAAACTTTTCATGAAAACACACCGGCACAAACTGGAGAAAAGTATCGTTCAATCATACTTGGAAAAACTCGAGTTAATAATCGATATGGAGCATATTGAACGTACGGAAGAGCTGCAGAAACGGGCTTTCGCGTTCGAGCCGGTAGAGCATATTCCGACGGTTATAGATTATCCCGTCCCTGAAGATGAGTGGCCGAGCTATAGTTTTCCGGAAATCTTCGATGACCCTGCTAAAATGCTGTTGCAGGAGCTTAGGAACGTTTACGCCGGAGCCGGACTGCGGGATGACAGACTTTATGGTATCAGGGCGAACTATGGTACCGGAATAATCGCCTCGATGTTCGGCTGTGAAACACGAACATTTGATAATTCCCTGCCCATAGGGTTACATATTTCAAAAGAAAAATTGAACCAGGCTCTTGAAGAAGGGGTTCCGGATATGAACTCCGGAATGATGGGCAGGGTGCTTGATACGGTATCTTATTTTCGCGAGACATTGATGCCTTATCCGAAACTGTCCAAAGCTGTCAAAATGGAGCTTTTTGACATTCAGGGCACTTTTGACAACGCCTCCATTATATGGGGCTCTGATATTTATCTTGCCTTTTTTGATAGGCCCGCAAAGGTTCACAGCTTGATTGACATCGTTAGCAAAACAATATCGGCTGCCGTTAAAAAGGTTCGTCAAGCCGGTAAAAGCTCACTTAACGAACAAGGCGGCGATTGGAATTTTCTCGGTGGTATCTGTCTTAGAAACGACTCCTGTGTGAACATAAGCGGAGAGCAATACCTTGAATTTGTTAAACCGTACGATAAAAAACTCATCAGTGAATTCGGCGGCTGGATTCATTTTTGCGGTGATGCCAATCAATGGTGGCAATATCTGCTGGATATACCCGGTCTGCGGGCAATCAATCCTTATCAGGGAGAGTTTTACGACCTTTACAGGATGTACGAAATGTGTGAGTCGCATAGAATAGCGATAGTCCAGTGGACAACTCCGCCTGATGCCGAATGCTGCGAGCGGATAAAAACCGGATACTCACGTATAGTTTCAGTATCTGATTTTGAGCATGCCCGCAGGGCAAAAGACAGTTTGTACACAAACGG
>JAACEJ010000576.1 GCA_011682565.1 Actinomycetota bacterium
AATAGGAAATAAATTTCGTTCCATTGGCTTTTGCTAAAAGATATGTTCCTTCGCCATGGGAATTCTCGTTCCGTGCTGCGTTCGGCGCCATGGCTCCTGCTCCGCCTCCACCACTTGATTGATTTATTATCGATGCGTTCCAATAGGAAATAAATTCTCCGGTGCGAATGCTGCTGCCGGGGTAACTCAGCCCGGCTTGATCATTCGCTTGCGAAGTTGGAACACCTTGCTATCCCTGCTGACCTGTCATTCGGTAGGTTGCCCAGAGCTTGCTTCGGGTCAAATAACGTGGCACGGATGCATCCCATTGTGAGTATGCACTTAGTGCAAAACCCAGGGTGAGCAGTATAATTATTAATGCCAATGATTTGTTTTCAACTTTCATTTTAAAACGTCTCCCATTTTAAAACGTCTTCCATTGTCTAAAAACTCAACCGCAAGCCAAAACTAAAAGCCCGAGGTGCATACAAGTAAATACTGCCATCGGTCTTGCCGCGATAATCAAATTTGTAATCGTAGAGTGGGGAATATCCTTCCAAACCATAGCTCACATAATCCCGCAGGCTGACAATACTCTCAAACCCGGAGTTGTTATTGATTTGCTTATTATTAAACAAGTTGCTGACGGTTACAAAAAAAGTGTTCGTCAAACCGCCAAGATGAAAGCTTTTTTCAACACGAAGATTCGTCGTACTGCTGAGTGGGGCGCTGCGCCACAAGGCCTTACCATCCATACTTGTATACTGAAAGGGCAAGCCTTCCTGATAGCGGTATGCCATATTTGCATGAAAGTCGGCAAATGGCTTGAAACCGAAAATTTCCGGCCCGAAATTTTGAGGCAGATCAAAATACAATAAAAGCCCAAAACTTGTGCGCCTTTCAATGTTGGCACGCGGGTGACCGACGGAAGAATAGTGTGTGCTGACATAATACAGGCCGTCTACGCCTTCAACATTTTTAATAAATGTACCCTGATCTTTCAATTGTTGTAAATAGTTATCCGCCGCCAGCATTCTTTTTGTTAAAAGAGATTCTTTCATAGGTACGGGCACCTCTGCTCCGGAATCCAATCCATCGATATGGCCGTCTCCATTGCTATCGCCCGTATACTTTTCAAAATAATATTTTTTGACAAAGTTTCCGTCAGGAATATACGTACGCTGTCGTTCGCCTGACCATCCTTCAGTGGCCCATCCCAAATTAAACGAGACCTGGAAAGAGAATATTTTAGTGAAACGTTTTTTAAGCAAAAGCTCGAATCCTTTGGCATCTTCATATTGCGTGTTATTCTGGATGTGAATATAAGGTGCTGTTGCAGTTCTGTTTGGATCCCAGAATTGATGAACGCCGCCGCCCTTTACCTGGTTTTGGGCGCTTTTGTAATACGTTGTCATTGTCAAAATATAGTCCTGGTAGAAATTCCAATCCACTCCCATTTCAAAACTGGTTGTCTTTTCATATTCCAAGGTCGGATTGCCAAAGTGTGCACGGTTACTGCTATCATTTAGTCGGTTAAAAACCTCAGTGTCGTCGACAACACCATTTTTGTTCACATCTTTGTCGGGGTTTTTGGCGTTCTTTGCATACCATTCTTCGTAATACATATCCCTGAAACTTGGCAATTGATAAACATGACCATAGAAGAAATGGATTGTTGCCCTTTCGGAAATGGGATGAGAGAGACCCAATCTCGGACTGAAAGCATGCAAAGGCTTTGGATTCATCCACAATTCCTTTGGCAAATCGCGAAATCTCGTGTAAGAGTTATATGGACGAGAGAGTTTTGACAGCGCATAAGTCACGGGAAATTTCGATCCCCAGTCGTAATAATCATATCGACCGCCGATATTGACTACCAGGCCGCCAAATTCCATTTTGTCGGAAAGATACGCCGCAAATTTTGTCGGTTTAATCCCTTTCCCTGTCGTATAATCACCGGCAATTCGGCTCATTTCTCTTATCGTGGTAAAGTGTGTTATCGAAGTTTGCCAGTTATCATAGCGTTGCAGATCGAATCCGGCTTTGAGAAAATGGCTTGGGGTAATCTGGCTGCTAATATCGAGTTTGATTCCCATCTTTTTTTTGTTTGCATTGGTATAATTAATGCCCTTACCACCTTCAACGTAATACCAACCCTCATTATCTGTGCGTCCATTAGCAATTACGGTGTCGGGAATTCCCTGGTTCTCGAGGGTATATTCAAATCGATAGATTTTTAAATCGTAATATGTACTTGGAGTGATCATATGGGTTAGACTGAGATAGAACATATCGTTTACAGAGGTGTGCGTCCCGCCGGTTGCATAGCCTATGGGCAGAAATATATTTCTGTCATCAGTGTAGCGGCCGGCGCCTCCGATACGCATTCCGCGGATTGTCCCTTCGATGTCCTGTGCTCCGAGACCTGCTGTTGTGAATCTCACCCCGGTACCCACATTACTTCCGCTGTTATATCCTCTATTCCAGGAATAGAATCCACCTGTCTTTATGGTCAAATTTGGAAAAGGCTTGTATGTCACCTTCCAGTTATTATGTGTATAGGGAAGTGTGTATCTTACCACATTCATCGGACCTGCCGATCCCTGGCTGAATTGTGTGCCCAAAGAAAAATAGAGGTGTTTCAGAAAAAGAGGGCCGGAAAGGCCAACTTTTATACTTTGGCTCCACATATCGGTATAATCGATTTTCTCATGAACTTTTCGGCCGGTCAGACTGTCGACTTCATTTGCCCAGGCCGGATCATTCCAGCGTAAACGTGAATTACCATCATTATCTAAATGGTAGGCATCATCCCAGTAGTTTGCACCCCAATGTCCCTGGCGTGGCGGTGCAACGCTATATTCAACGGTACCGTGCAATTTGTTGCCACCCTCTTTGGTAATAACGTTTATGATTCCGCCCTGTGCGTTTCCATATTCAGCATCGATACCGCCGGTGGTGATGGAGGCTTCCTCGACGGAAAAAATATTAATGTCCTGATAGCTATCCATAGGAATGCCGTCATAATACATATTAATATCCTGGTAATCGCCGCCGCGGATGACCATGCGGTTGCCCGTATCCAAACCTACACCGGGTAAATATCGAACCAGACCGCTTACGCTGCCGATTATCGGTGTCTGCTTGATTTCATTGGAATTCATGATGTGTTCTGTCGATGTCCGGTCAACTTCAATAATCGGTCGTTGCGCGGTGACGACAATTTCTTTGCCTTTAATAACAGCCGGTTGAAGGGCAAAATTCAAAGACGTTGTCCTGCCGGATTGAACGAGCACATTTGTCTTGATGACGGATTCGTACCCCATCATTAAAGCTTTGACAGAGTATTG
>JAACEJ010000065.1 GCA_011682565.1 Actinomycetota bacterium
ATAACCGAAAAGTGGCCGTTCAACTTGATATTAAAACATTTCAAAAAATAGAAGAAATAATTGAGAATTATGCTCTTTATCATTTAATTAAAGAGAATGAAAAAGATGAAAAATTAGATTTGGAATCATCGTAAAGAAATTTATAGGTTTTTCCCGTAAAAATTAAAATCATCCAGGCATAGCTTTTTACAAATTATATGCTAAAATATTAATCCGACTCTACCTTTTACAAAATATTAAATAATCGGTTATATTCTCTTTACCTCCAATTCACCACTCAATACAACCCAGGAATCACCAGCAGCGACAGGAGCATAGATAAGCTCATGCCGCCGATCATGGAAATGGCGAGTCTCCAGTGCTGAAAGCGCTATGAAAATTCAACTTGATTTTCAATCTCGTTAGCGTAAATTATTAAAGCAATTAGTAAATCTGGAGTAAAATATGGAAATAACAATTAAAATAAAAAATGAAGAAAAAGCAAAAACTATTCTCAGTATCCTGAATGAACTACCTTTTGTAGAAATTAAAAAATCAAAAAAAGCAAACTCTTCCCGGGATTTTGAGAATCTTTTTGGAATTTGGAAAGACCGCGATATTTTAGCGACAACCCTGAGAAAAAAAGCTTGGAGAGGAAATGCTTCTATTTACTTTTAATCTCAAAGATTTTCAATTCATTTCAGAATTAGCAATTTACAAACCTCCTCGCTAAAAGCCTCATTTTACTCTTTTCCCATTCACCACCCAATACAATCCCGGAATGACCAGCAGCGACAGCAACATGGACAAACTCATGCCGCCGATCATGGAGACGGCCAGCGGTTGCAGCATTTCCGAGCCTCCGCCAAGCGCCAGCGCCAGCGGCAGAAAGCCGAAAATGGTCGCCAGGGTGGTCATCAGGATGGGGCGCATACGCACGCGACCGGCCATGAGCAGCGCCTGGGCGACATCCGGTTGCTCTCGCAAATATTTTTCCGTATAGTCGATGAGCAAAATGCCGTTGTTGACCACCACACCGACGATCATGATCATACCCATAAAGGCCGAGATGTCCAGCGGGATACCGGTGATCCACAGCATCAAAAACACGCCGCTGACGGAGAGCACGGTTCCCAGCAAGATGACACCCGAGGTGCGGAACGATTTGAATTCAAATAAAAGAATAGCATAAACCAGGAGCACCCCCAAAGCGAGGATGAGTAACAATTCACGAAAAGCCCGTTGCTGGCTTTGGTATTGTCCGCCGATCTGCACGGTAACGTCCGGTGGCAGTGGGATGCGGCTGAGCATGATTTTGATATCTTTGATGATGCTGCCCAGGTCGCGTCCGGAAATGTGCGCCTTGACGTTAACGACCTGACTCAGATTTTCATGATCCACATCTGTTTTGCCCGGCAATTTTTGAATGGTTGCTACTTCGCCAAGCCTCAGCACGCGGTCTATTGAGGCAAGATACAGCGGCAGCCGTCGGATTTTTTCGAAATGGTTAAAATCTACTTTAGGGTAGCGCACACGCACCGGAATCATCTTCAGCCCTTCCATCATGCTGGTGGGCACATCGCCCCATAACGCCATTTTGACTGCATCATTTACGTCTGTTACCGTTAACCCATAAAAGCGGGCGACTGTGGGAATTACTCGAATTTTGAGTTCAGGCTCGTTTGGTGTAAATCCCGGGAATACATCCACAACATTTGCAATTTGCGACAGGGAATCTGCAATCTGAGCAGCCAACTGCTGGATCCGGGAAAGGTTATTGCCAAACACTTTGACGACGATGGGTGCGATTTCGCCGCTTAAATCATTCAAACGATCCGGTAATACCTGAAATAGTTCAACCGCCATTCTGGGTTCTTTATGGGCAACATAATTGCGCAAATCATCCATAATTTCGAAAGACGAACGTTTTGTGCCTTTGCGAATGAAAATGACAAAATCGCCCTTGTTGGCCGGTTTCCGCGGATGAGCCAATCCTCGTCCAATTCGCAATGAATATGCTCTGACCTCCGAAAGTGTCGTTATATAATTTTCAATGGGCCGGAGCATTTGGTGAGTCGATTCGATAGAACTGCCCGGCGGTGCGATATAATCGAGGATAATTGTCCGTTCGTCCCACTTTGGCAGGAAACCGCTTGGGATGCGCTGATAGGAGAAAACGGCAATGAAAGCAAACAGCAGAATCAGCGCAAAAGTGATCGACGGCCATTTGATCGCCCCTTTCAGGGCTTTTTGTTGCACGCGGATAATTTTGGGCAGAAAACGTCCGGGCACTTTCTTTTTGGTTGAGATAAAAACAACGGCCAGGGCCGGCATCAGTAACACTGCCAGTAGCATGGAAACCACTATTGCCAGAGCCAATGTTACTGCCAGAGCGCGGAAAAAAATGCCGGGCACGCCGGTCAAAAACACCAGCGGTGCGAACACCACCAGAGTGGTCAGTGTGGCGCCCAGAAGCGGCGGAATAATCTCGCTGGTAGCCTGAATAACCGCCTCGGTGCGGGGATGGCCTTCTTCCAGATAGCGTTCGATATTTTCCACTACCACGATGGCGTTGTCCACCAGAATTCCGATGGCTGCTGCCAGACCGCCGAGGCTCATCAGATTGAGGTTCATACCTAACAGTTTGATAAAAATGAATGTAATCAGCAGCGCAATGGGAATGATTGCTGCGGTTACCAGAGTGATGCGGATGCGGCGTAAAAACAGGAACAAAATCAAGAGGGTGAACAGCGCGCCTAGAAAGATGGCATCGCGCACGCTGCCAATGGAACGGCGGATAAAATCGGTCATGTCATACCATTTTTTCACTTTCACATCGACTGGCAGGACTCGCTCCAAAGCCCTCCAGCGTTTTTCCACCTCCTTCATGATGCCCACAGCATTAGTGCCCGGCTGTTTGATCACCGTAATCAACACCGCCGGCTTGAGATCGCTTTCGCAGGCAAGAAAGGTCTCCTTCAATGCCGGTTCCACGTCGGCGATTTCAGACAAGAAAATTGGCGTGGCACCGCGCCGTGCGACCACGGTATTTTTTATATCATCGATTTTCAGGAAACGGTTGTCGGCAATGTTGAGATAGAGTTTGTTCGATTCGTTGAGCCGTCCTACATATTTTAAGGAATTGGATTGTTTGAGCGCATCTTCTATCTGCTGATAATCCAGCTTGAGCGCAACGAGTTTTTGTGGCTTCAGGTTCACCCTGTATTCCCGTTCCTTGCCGCCCATCACTTCTATATTGTAGATGCCGGGGATGCTGGCCAGTTGTGGACGGATGGTGTAGATGGCCAGGTCACGCAGTTGTAACAGATCCAGTTTGTCGGAAGTGAGGCTGTAGCCTGCCACCGGATATGTGCTGGTGGTAAAGCGTCGTACCTCTAGTTGCACGCCCTTGGGTAGTTTGTTTTGAATGCCGCTGACCTGCGCCTGCACCAGTTGGTAGGCGCGGAACATGTCCTGGTTCCACTGGAAATCGATGTTGATTTCAGCCGAGCCGCGGCTGGTGGATGAGCGTACGAGACGAACACCCTCGACCATCATGGCCGCCTCTTCGATGGGTTTGGTGACTTGCATTTCCATCTCTTTCAGCGGTGCCAGGCCGTAATCCACCAATACGGCGATACGGGGGAACGTGGCATCGGGAAAGACGCCCTCGGGAATTTCGTAAATCAGATACAATCCGATGAGCGAGAGGAGTAAAGCTGTAAAGACCACCGCCCCTTTATTTTCGACGGCAAAACGGGACAGTCTTTTCATTCGACGACCACCTCCATTCCGTCTGTGAGCGAGTAGGCTTTTTGCGTGGCGACCTGATCGCCTTCATCTAGTCCGGAGCGAACTTCCACGAGATCGTTGTCCAGAATGCCGAGGGTGATGTGACGTTTTTCCACTTTTTTGCCTTTAACCACGAATGCGCTGTAAACGCCTTCTTTTTCCAGCAGTGCCGCCCGCGGTATGACCAGCGTCGCCTTGTGCACCTGTCCTGGAAAAGTCAATTGCACCAGTATGCCGGGACGGAATTCGCCGGAGTTATTCTTCAATCCCAGGCGAATGGACACGGTCTGCTTGGCTCCATCCACTTTGGCGCCGATGGCTTCGATGGGCAGAGAGAGCGGGTCGTGGGGATAGTTCACAAATGAAACGGCGATGCGTTTCAGTGTTCTCACCAACGGTAGGTTGCGCAAAGGAAGGTCGCCATAGACATCTAATTGCCGCAAGTCGCCGATGTGCACAATGGGTTCGCCTTTTTGCAGCACATCGCCGCTGTGATGACGCACATCAAGCACAACGCCGCCGATGGGGCTGACCAGCGGAATCGATTTGATTTGCTGCTCCAGCATGGGACGCATGTTCGCGTCGATCTGGTTCATCACTTGCAAAAGCGCTTCTCGCTGGGGCGGGATAATCAGTCCTATCTGTTCATCCTTTTTCACTCGGTCGCCGATGAGCAGTGCAAAGCCGGTCAGTCGGCCGTCGAACTGTGACGCCACCATCGCCTCCTGGCGTAGCTTGACTTCGCCGTAAATACGCACCGTGTCGATCATATCCATGCGCACCACCGGCGCCGCTTTGATGTGGAGCACAGGCTCGGACGTATCCACCGAGGGCGATTCTGATTTTTGACAGGAAATAAAAGCTATCAATGAGAGAAGCGTCAAAAGTCGTCGTTTCATTATCACCTCGTTGGTAAAAATTCCAATCATAAAATTTTCAACTTTAGTTATGCTTCGCGTTTTGCTGCTTTGCACGATTTAGAATTTCTTGCTATTTTTACACAAAAGTTCGTTTGCAAAACACGACCCTCCAAGCAAATGTTCATTTCAACAGCGCTGCTATCTCTTGCCTGGATTTCAAAAGAAACAGCCACAGGGGGAGAACAAGAATTTTTCGCTCATTCTCCTCTGTTTGGGTAAAATGATTCCAGGAAATGAGCAAGCCGCGAGGCTGGTTAAATTGGGTCATGTAGTAGAGCAATCCATTAATTTCTCTTTCCTCCAATTCATCCTGTGCCGTAACATTTATCGGAAATCCATTGCCAAGGACAAAATCGATTTTCACCTTTCCCTTCCAGTAAAATACTTCTTCCTGCCAATTTGTTTTGAGATGCAGAAATACAAGATTTTCGACTCGCTTCCCCACATCCTTTGTTTCTGTCTGCTTTAATGCACCGAAAAGGCCGTTGTCAATGCAGTAGACTTTTTTCGGTTTTGTGGTGTTCAGGCGCTCGTTAAGTGAAAAGGAAAAATTGGATGTGGTAAATACGAGATAAACCGTTTTGAGATAATTAATCAGTTCTGTTAACGATTTTCGCGTTACGCCTAAAAGTGAGGCGATGCGGCTCATGTTGATCTCATTCGCCATGTTGGAAATGAGATATAAAGCTAATTTTTTTAATGTGTCCATCCTGCGAATTGAATAACGAAACGCAATATCCCGATACAACACATCCTCTAAATATTGTTGCAAAAGAGCGATATTTTTCTGATCATCAACTTGTTGAATGGTTTCCGGAAATCCCCCTTTGTATAAATAACTTTCAAGTATCGATTCGAATGATGCAAAGATATCGGAAAGCCAGACCTTTTCCAGCGACATGTTATCCACTTTAGCCATGATAGAAGACTTGTGGCATTCCAAAAATTCATGAAATGAAAAGGGGTAAATTTTCACGGATAGATGTCGACCTGTCAGGAGCGTGGCAAATTCTCCTGATAAAAGTGACGATGAGGAACCTGTCAGGATAATATGAAAATCAGGATGTATCTCGTAATGAGTACGCACCCATTTTTCAAAACGAGGAACCTCCTGAACTTCATCAAGCAAAATAAATTTGTCCCCTTTTGGGTGCATGCTTTGTAAATAGGATTGAACCCATTGCTCCAATGTTTCCACCGATTTTTCATATCCCAGACGAAAATCTTCCAGATTTAAAAAGAAGATATTTTCCGGAGGAGTGCCCTTCCTGATTAAATCCCGAATAAATAATTTCAGTAAGCTGCTCTTCCCGGAACGTCTGATGCCCTGCAAAGTGATAACTTCTCGTCGGTTTTTCAGTGACGATAATTCTTTGATATAATCCGGCCGGGTTACCAAATCCTTTGCTGTATCAATTCCGGTCCAGTGCAAGTTGTATTCACTTATAACATTCATTTTGCCACCTTATTTGTATATTATAATATACATATTGTGATTTGAATATTATAATATACAAATTAATCATAGAAAACGCAACCATGTTTTTTCCAGATGTAATTAGCAATACTATGCCACATTATTATAGGAAAGATTTTTTCATAATTTCTCAATCTTTTCCACCTGATTCGTCATCACATAAAATTCAATTAAATTCATTACATATTCCAATTGTGTTTCCTGAATTGCTATCCGTGTCTCAGTGAGCTGCTGCTGGGCGGACAGATAATCCAGGTTGGTGATGAGGCCAGCCTGATAATTGGCTTCGGCAAACTGAAAAGCCTTTTTTGTTATTTGCAGACGTCCCTTTTGCAGCTCGAGCACATTCTTCAGCCGGGCAAGTTTTTTTATGGTCTGTTGAATATAAATGGTCAGGCGCCGTTCCACTTGCTTTTTTTGAAATTGCAGGGATTGCATCAGGGCCTGCGACTCCTGGCGCTGAAACTTTGTTGCTCCCCAGCGGAACAGCGGCAGATCAAAGCCTGCATTCATCTGCCAGTAGTTGCCATCGCCTGTGGGATCACCGTCGGCAAAATAACCACCGGCAACATGCAGGTGCGGCAGTTGTTGCGCCTTGATCGACCGGGTTCGGATTTCCTGCGCCCGGATGCGGAACGACAACGCCTGCATTAGTGGATTGGAAGCCAGAATTCCCCCGCGCAGTTTCGGCACGGGTTGATTGCTTATCGTCGCTGCATCGACAGGGGGAAACTGCGGATGTTCGCTCGTGTCCCAAGCGATAATTCGTGAAAGTTCCTGCCACAGGGTTTCACGCTTCATATCCAGCTTTGCCATCTGCTCCTGCAATTGTGACATCTCCGCTTCGGTTTGCAGAAGGTCAAACTGCGTCCGGGTTCCGGCCTGCCAAAGCGCCAGGGCAACCTCGTGATGTGTGCGTAAAAGTTCCAGTCGTTCTTGTAACAGGTTGGCCTGCGTTTGTTTTTGCAGAATACTCATGTAAAGCAGCGCGGCTCTGCGGCTCACATCCAGCCGGGTTTGTTCTTTTTCCGCTTTGATCATCAGAGCATCCTGCTCAGCCGTTTTTGCGGTTTTCAATAGAAAATTTCCCAACGCCCAGTCGCCATGCAACAGCGTCCATTGCTGGTGGAAATTATAAGGCTGCAAATAACGTTGTTCTCCGGACAACTCTGCCGAGATTTGCGGCAGGGTTTGGGAGCGCTCGAATTGGTAATTTTTTTGCGCGGCCCCGGCTCGCTGTTCATCCGCTTTGAGACGGTAGCTGTTTTGCTGTGCCCGCTGCAGACAGTCTTTCAGCGTAAGAGGCGCCGAAAAAGCGGTGCCGACTGAAAGCAGAATCCCTAAAGCAAAAAGCCATGTAAATCGTTCGATGCTCATTTTTATCCTTTCAAAGGTAAAACATTGAAACCGATATATTCTGAATTCCGAACACTTGACGTTGCCCTGTTTTATTTGAACTCATGGCAGACTTTTAACGATCGGGTTATTGTGGCTTCTCCTGCCGGGGCAGATCTGCGCGGACAATCAGCACAGGAATTTTCAGAGCATGTCGGACGCTGTCGACGGTCTGACCAAAAATGACATCCTCCACGCCGCGGTGTCCATGGGAGCCAAGCACCAGGAGATCGAAATCCATTTCCCGGACTGCCCTGACGATTTCTGCAATCGGTTTACCGGAAAGTAGCAGCGTTTCTACCGGCAGTTCACGCTCTTCAATCTCGCGTGCGAGTTCCTCCAGGTAAGCCTGGTCGGTTCGGCTATGGAGGCTGTGGTCGTCTCTCCCGTAAATCATGGAACCGGGCGTCTCGACGACGTGAATGAGCGTCAACCGGGCTTTTTGCGACTTTGCCATGGAAAGTGCCGCCGATATCACTTGTGCGTCAACATCCGATCTTTCCAGGGCGACTCCGATCTCTTTGATTTTCAGCGGCTTCAGGTGTTCAGCGATACGACGCCCGGCGGTGACGATGCCGCTTTCCCATGTTCGACGGGCGCCAAAAAACGGACCAAAGGTAATATGAATTAAAATTGCCAATAATATCCCAATTCCGCCAAAGGCTACAATGAATAAAAGAATAGAACCGCCGGCCAGCCAATTTTTTAATTCTGCAAAAACCAGCATGAGATTCAGAACGACAATAATGGCGGCCACAATCCAGGCCAGCCCCTGAACCCAAACAGCACTGGAAAAAGCGCCCATTTTTTTGCGATCCGACGTAAAATGAATCAGCGGGATAACGGCAAATGGAAGCTGCAAGCTCAAAATGACCTGCGACAGAATCAACAGTTTATAGGTTCCGTTGTTGCCCATAAGAGCGATGACGATCACTGCCGGAATTAATGCGATGCTCCGGGTGAGCAATCGCCGCAGCCAAGGGCGCATTTTGATATTAAGAAAACCTTCCATGACGATCTGGCCCGATATGGTGCCGGTGAGAGTGGAACTCTGTCCGGCGGCCAAAAGCGCCAATGCAAAAGCGACGGGTGCGATCCGGGTTCCTAAAATGGGCTCCAATAAATGATAGGCCTGCTGTATCTCGGTGACCACGATGCCGCGGCTGTGAAAGTTTGCTGCGCTCATTATCAGAATGGCGGCGTTGACAAAAAAGGCCGCATTCAGGGCCACAGCGGAATCGATCAGGTTAAATTTGCACGCTTCTCTTTTACCTGTTATCGTATTGGAAACGGCTCTCGATTGCACCAGGGATGAATGCAGATAAAGATTGTGCGGCATGACCGTCGCGCCAATGATACCAATGGCAATAAAAAGAGCGCCCGACGGCAAACTGGGTATCAAGCCTGAAGCGACCCCGCCCCAATCGGGTGTGGCCAGAAATATTTCGATCAAAAAGCTGATGCCGATGGTGCTGATGAGCATCACGATAAAAGCTTCCATTTTGCGTACGCCCAGGCGCTGGATCGCCAGCAGCATGAATGTATCAAAGGCGGTGACGACGCAGCCCCATAAAAGCGGCAGCCCCAATAAAAGATTCAGGCCGATTATTGTGCCCAATACTTCGGCCAGATCAGTGGCGGCAATGGCAATTTCTGCAAGAATCCACAGCAAATAGTTGACAGCTTTGGTGTATTCGCGGCGACAGCCCTGCGCCAGATCGTATCCTGTGACGATGCCCAGTCTGGCAGAGAGGGTTTGTAAAAGAACGGCCATGAGGTTGGACATTAGCAGTACCCAAATCAACGTGTAGCCAAAGCGGGCGCCGCCTTCCAGGTCTGTTGCCCAGTTGCCGGGGTCCATATAGCCGACGCTCACCAGATAGGCGGGGCCGACAAATACGAAAAGCCGTCGCAGCCACCCGCCTTTTTTAACCGCGACTCTGCCTTCCATATTATCCAGCATCATGTTGTTAATAGTTTTTCGTTGTCCCATTTTCGAGCCTCTTTCAGTTTTTCCATGTGTAGCGAATTGCAATCAGCAAAATTAATAATTTATCTTGCAATTCGCAAGCACCGGAAAAAATTATCAGGATCATCCTTTCCCTGAAAATCGCGCTACCTGCACATACAAAACCGGCAGGATGATCAAAACCATAGGCGTGGAGACCATGAGTCCGCCGATGAGCACGATGGCCATGGGCTGCTGGATTTCGGCGCCGGCGCCGATGCCGAGCGCCAATGGCAAAACCGCCAACGACGCCGCGATGGCCGTCATCAGCACGGGGCGCATTCGCGTGCGTCCGGCGAGAACGACGGCTTCTTTCACCGGCATGCCTTTTTTGCAAAGATCATTGATATATTCCATTAAAATCACGCCCTTTTGCACGGTCAGGCCGAAATGCGCAACAAAGCCGATCAGCGACGATACATTGAACGTTGTCAGGGTGAAGAACATCGCCCATAGGCCGCCCATCAGCGCCAGCGGAATGGTCAGCAGAATGAGCACGGCCTGCCAGACGGAATGAAAGGCAAGCAGCAGCAGCATGAATACGATCAGCAGCAGAATGAAAATGATGCGGATCATCAGGTGATTCAGTTCCTGCTGGCGGGCATAGTTGCCGCCAAAGGCAACCGAATAGCCTTTCGGCAAATGCAGTTGCGGGATGCGCGACTGAATCGTTGATACAATTCCGTTGATGTCGCCGCCGGAGATATTGCAGGTGAGCTGCACGCGGCGTTGCAGGTTTTCCCGCTCGATCAGCATGGGGCCGGTATCCTGCCATATTCTGGCGACCTGGGATAATTTGACGTGCTTTTCCCCGGGCGTGGAGATGAGGACGTCGCTCACCTTTTCCGGTGA
>JAACEJ010000577.1 GCA_011682565.1 Actinomycetota bacterium
TTATTCTCGTTCCCACGCTCCTGCGTGGGAATGCTTGTTCCGACGCTCTGCGTCGAGCATTGAGAAGGGATAATAATATTTAGTTTATATAAAATCTGCACCTTTGCCGACATCCAGATTGCTTCGCTTCGCTCGCAATGACATTTTCGGACTTGCGATTATTTCCAGTCCGCTCACACATCCAAAAGGAGATGCATTTGACAACACTCAAACTAACGAATGTGAACAAATCATTTGCCGATGTTCAGGCCGTCGACGACCTCAGTCTGCAAATCGACGAGGGACAGGTATTCGGTCTTTTGGGACCCAATGGCGCAGGCAAAACCACGGCGATCCGCATGATTATGGAAATCATACTACCGGATAGCGGCGTAATCGAAATTTTCGGGAAACTCAATTCCCGTGCAGTGCGCGACCAAATCGGTTACCTGCCGGAAGAACGGGGATTGTATAAAAAATTGAAGGTCATCGACACCATCGCTTTTTTTGCCGAAATCAAAAAAGTCCCCAGGAAAGAAGCCATCCCCGCGGCGGATGAATGGCTGCATCGTTTTGAACTGGCTGGATGGCGCGATAAAAAAGTTGAGGAACTTTCGCGTGGTATGCAGCAAAAGCTGCAATTTATCTGCACAATTCTGCACAAACCCAAACTCATCATTCTCGATGAACCGTTTACCGGTCTTGATCCGGTGAACACAAATCTGCTCAAAGACGTAATGATGGAACTGAAAAATGACGGAACAACGATCATCTTTTCGACGCACCTCATGGAGCAAGTGGAAAAACTATGCGAATCGATTTGCCTTATCGACCATGGGAAAAACCTGCTCCATGGCTCGTTGACAGAAATTAAAAAGCAGTTCGGACAAAATCGGATTCGCATGGGGTATGACGGCAAAGCCGACTTTCTTGAAGATAAATCCCTGGTCGCAGCTTATGATGATTATGGACAGTATGTTGAAATTCAAGTGGCGGAAAATGTTACCCCACAACAAGTTTTGGCCGCTGCCGTCAAACAAACAACTATTAAAAATTTTGAAATCGCCGATCCTTCACTGAATGAAATTTTTATTCAGGTGGTTAAAAATTAAGGGAGAAGATTGTGGATAAAACACTGGCTCTGATAAAACGAGAATATATCCAGCGGGTGCGCACAAAAGGCTTTTTGATCGGTACTCTGCTGCTGCCGCTTTTTATGATCGTGATTACCTTGCTGCCCGTTTTGTTCGCCGAAATGAACACAGCAAAAAAGAAAACAATAGCCGTCGTCGATCTCTCCGGTAAAATTTCACAGCCTTTTACAAAATCTCTGAGCAGCTCGGAAAAAAATAAACTGGGGAAATCCGTTTACCGCGTCGAACAAATTGCCATCAATGCAAACGAACTGGAAAGAAAAAAAGAAGAATTGAATAAAGAGATAAAAGACGGCAATCTGGATGCCTTTCTTATCATTCCTGCGGACATCTTTGAAAACAATCGTTTTGAAATTTATGAAAAAAATGTCAGTAATTTTGATTTCAATGCAAAAATGCAAAGGTATGTTTCGGCAACCGTAACGCGGCTGCGATTGGTCGACAGCGGCATGGACGCAGACCTGGTTAAAAAGCTCAGCCGGCGCGCCGATTTCAAAACGTTCAAAGTCGGGAAAAAAGGCGCAAAGGAGGAAAGCAGTGCCCTTGCTTTCGGCATCACCTATGTTTTGGTGATGATCCTTTATATGGCGCTCATATTATACGGCTCTTTCGTCATGTCCAGCATTATTGAGGACAAGAGCTCGCGTGTTGTTGAGGTTGTCATTTCCTCCGTCAAGCCGTATCAGTTCATGGCGGGAAAAATCCTGGGAATCGGAGCCGCCGGACTAACGCAGTTTGCCATCTGGATCATCGTTGCAGCGTTGGCATCTTCTTATGGACTTTTGCTGGCACAGCAATTTGCCCCGGGGATCGATAATTTCCTTCTTCCCTCCATCCCGGCCTGGGTTTACATTTCATTTCTTGTTTTCTTTTTGCTGGGCTATTTTTTGTATGCTACCCTTTACGCGGCTGTCGGCAGCATGGTTAATTCAACAAACGAAGCCCAGAGCTTGCAATGGCCGGTTATCAGTTTGCTTATTCTCAGCATACTGCTTATGATGGGAATCATCAGAAATCCGGACAGCACTCTCGCCGTCATTCTGTCGTTAATCCCGTTTTTCACGCCGATCATTATGTTCCTGCGTATCTCGCTGGGAGCCGCTCCCTTGTGGCAGGTATTGTTAAGCATAATCATCACCCTCGGCACAACTGCAGCCCTGGTGTGGTTAGCGGGTCGGATTTTCAGAGTAGGCATTCTCATGTACGGCAAACGACCGACGCTGCCGGAAGTGATAAAGTGGGTAAAGTATTCCTGAATCTCATCAATTTTTATCGATCACGTAAAATAAAGTGCGCCGTTGCGATGCACCTTTAAATAATTTTAAATCAAATTATCTGAATTTTATTCGTAAGGAAACAATATAGTGATTTTCTCAGGCATATCGAAAATTCAAGTCATTTACATAACCGATCATTCACAAACACCATATATCACCCGGTACATAAGGTCAACTCATTACCTGATAAGTCTGCCCCAATAGCTCAAAATCTGAAATTTCCTGTCGCTCCAATTTTGAACGAATCTTTTCAAAATAAATAATCGTATCTTTAGAATATAATCTTTCGCCGCAATGCAAGCAAACTTCAGCACGAACTCTAACAACGGCAGTATTTTTGCCGCCACGCAATAATTTTTCTACGTCCTTTTCAACCATCTCTCCCCCACAAAGAGGACATTTATTAAATGGAATCATCTTTTGGTCTCCTTAATTTCCAGTCAATCCATCTTTTAGGATCCGGCCGATATACAGTAATTAATACTGACCATTTGTTTTCTTGATTATATGCCCAAACACTGTGGATCGGCTCATTTTTGAAATTATTACCAAATATCAAACAACTTGGGAACGGCTTATCATTCGGATAGTCTTCAATGATCTCCCCATTAACCACACTTGCAAATATTTCATCAAAGGACAGACTGTCAGAATGTACTTCTTCATACGCATGGTCTGTAATTCTTATTCGATCTTTTATAATGGCCTGAATTATCTCTTTAATTTTCACGTAACCCTTCCCCGGAACAAGTAACAAGATGCTAAAATCAAACTAACTGCTTTTCGTCGATAAACCCATTACTCAACCCAAATTTACCAAGTTTGGGCCAAAAACAGGTTATTTTAGGGCAAAAACAGAGTTAAGTTATTGTTATTTGGTTTAACGAGTCGCTGTAGT
>JAACEJ010000578.1 GCA_011682565.1 Actinomycetota bacterium
TCCGCCATGGGAAAACTTTCAAAAACAAGAATGCTGTTGAACAGGGAAACATCTCCGGGAATATTGCACCAGCTTTTAATCTGCACCAGAGAACTGTATTCGAAATCCCTGCTGCCGACCTGCCTGGCCTGCAACTCTTTCAGCCAGTCCAACACCTTTTTATGCGAATCGACATACGCTCGCACCGGCAGGGTGTTGATAAACAATCCGAGTATAACATCAACGCCCGGTAAATCGGTGGGACGACCGGACACAGTGGCGCCGAAAATAACGTCATCTTCCCTGCTATAGCGACTCAGGAGCAGAGACCAAGCGCCCTGGACAAGAGTGTTCAGTGTTATCCCGCTGTTTTTACTGAACTCACGCAGTGCTTTTGATTCTTCCGCGGAAAGTAACTTTTTCTTTAAATCGTATCGATTTGTGCGCTCCGGGGCTGCCGTTGTCTTGCCCGGCACAAGCGGCGTTGGCGCTGAAAAACCGGCAAGTTCATCGCACCAAAAGGCTTCAGCTTTGGCGGCATCCTGTTTTTGCAGCCAGTCGATGTAAAGGCGGAACGGCGGACGTTCGGGTAAATCGAGCGATTCGTTATTTTCAAAAGCGTTATACAATGTAAATAATTCCTGCAAAAGCAGTTGGTTGGACCAGCCATCGAGCAAAAGATGGTGATGCGTCCAGACCAGTTTGAAAACATCATTCGCTGTTTGGAACAGCGCAATACGCATCAAAGGTGCAGCGGTCAGGTCAAATCCCCGGGCACGCTCTTTTTGCAAATAATCGTCTAAATGTTTATCCTGCTTATTCTTTGCTTTCTGCCGCCAGTCTTCTTTTAATATAGTAAAATCTAGCTGCACAAACACCACCTGCACCGGCTCGTCCACGCCTTCCCATACAAAGGCCGTGCGCAAAATGGGATTGCGTTCGATAACCGTTTGCCAGGCTTTTTCAAACGCATCGACATTCAGTTCACCGACCAGATCGGCAAAAGTCTGCTCAATATAAGCGCCGGATTCGGGCGAATAAAGGCTGTGAAACAGCATCCCCTGTTGCATTGGTGAGAGTGGATATATATCCTGAATATTTTCCGTGTTCATTAAAAACGTTTTCCTTTTTTATTCAATTGCCCCAGGACCTTGTTCATTTGCCGCCTGTTCAGATTTGCCAGATTGCGCTCAGACTCTCGTCCTTTTTCAACCGGTTGCTGATCATCCCCGATCATTTTTTTCAGTGTCTCGATAAAAGAGTTGAGTACTGCCTCGATTGTCATTTTTTTATGAATATTTTTGCTATAGGAAAAATTGATGTACATTTTCTCCCCGCTGACCACGGCCGTCACATCGATCAGATTCGCCCGCTGCGCTTTTGCACTGTGCTCCGGCCCCTTCGACTCCCCGGCAGGTTTGAACGGCGACGACGCATCCATCAACTGATCGAACTGTCCGAGATAATTAAAGCTGACTTGCGGCTGCGGCATGGCCCCGAGTTTTTTGCGCATGTCATCCTCCGGTGCGAGATAGCGCAGCAAACCATAACCGATGCCGTTGTCCGGCAGTTGCTTCATCTGATCACGAATCGAGCGCACGACATCTTTTACAGCAAGGTCGCGATCGACTTTGAGAAAAACCGGATAAAGCGTAGTAAACCAGCCGATTGTGCGCGAAACATCGACATCATCGAACAGGTTTTCCCGACCATGGCCTTCCATATCGATAAGCAGCGAGCGTTTGCCGGTCCACTTTTTAAAAGCAACCACCAGCGCTGCGAGCAGAATATCGTTAATGTGCGCATCCAGCCTTGTCGGTAGTTCCTGCAAGAGCTTTTTCGTTTCCTCAGCAGACAGGGACAGACCGACGCTTTCTACGGAGGCCTCGTCATTCGCACCTTTTTCCATAAAATCGACCGGCAGTGGAGAAACGAGCTGACGTTCGTAGTTCGTCCAATAGGGCAACTGCTTGCGAAGAGTGGACGACTGGGCATAATCCGCCAGTTTTTCCGCCCAATATTTAAATGCCGTGGATTTGGCCGGGAGAGAAATATCCGGCCCGGAAGCTGCCTGTTGATAAGCCGTCTGAATATCCTGCAAAAGAATCCGCCAGGAAACGCCGTCCATGGCCAGATGGTGCACTGCGATGAACAAGCGGCTCGATGTACCGAGACCAAAATACGCCGCCACAATCATTCGACCCTTTTGTGGATTTAGTTGTTTTTGCAGCGCAGCACATTTTTCCTCAACCAGGCGGCGCCGATCATCGCCTTTGTCGGAAAAATCAAATATTTGTAACACATCGACAGCGCCGATGCTTTCATTCATCGCCGTCCAGGCATCGCCGTCATGCATAAAACGCAGTCGCAGTGCGTCATGGTGTTCGATAATTTTTTGCAGCGCACGCTGCAATGTTTCAACATCCAGCAGTTCATCGATTTGAAGCAGCAACGACTGATTCCAGTGATGCGCATCGGCAAAGTCCTGTTCAAAAAACCAGTGCATAATCGGCGTCAGCGGTACGGGGCCTTCGACAGTTCCCTGTTCGGCAACAACCGCTGCGGCTTGACCGGCGACGGACGCCAGGCCTCTAACCGTTGGATTTTCAAAAAGCTGCTTTGGCGACAGCTTGATGCCCGCCTGATTGGCTTTGGCAATGACCTGAATGCTCATAATGGAATCGCCGCCGAACTCAAAAAAGTTGTCGTTTGTGCCAACCTGGTCGCGGCCAAGAATCTCTTTGAATATTTCGACAAGTTGCGCTTCCGTCTCATTCTCCGGCTCGCCGGAGCTTTCCTGCACGCTTTCTCCATAATCCGGTTCGGGCAGCGCCTTGCGGTCCACTTTGCCGCTGATCATTTTCGGCAGCGCTTCGAGAGCCATAAAAGCGTGTGGAATCATATAATCGGGCAGGCTCTTTCGCAAAAAGGCGCGCAGATCGCCGACGTCCAGTTCTTTGTTGTTTTCCGTAACAAAACAAGCGGCGAGTTTTTTGTCCTGACCGCCGTCAGCGCGGGCGACAACCGCCGCCTCACGAATGTCGGGATGCGAGCGCAGAGCAGACTCGATCTCGCCCAGTTCCACACGAAAGCCGCGAATTTTCACCTGGTCGTCGACGCGGCCAATAAAATCTACATTGCCGTCTTCGCGCCATCGAACCAGATCGCCGGTGCAATAAAGCCTGGCGCCTTTAATGCCGCTGAACGGATCGGGAATAAACTTTTCCGCCGTCAGATCGGGTCGGTTCAAATAGCCGCGCGCCACACCAATGCCGCCGATGCACAATTCGCCCGGTACGCCGATGGGCGCAGCATTAAAATTCCTGTC
>JAACEJ010000579.1 GCA_011682565.1 Actinomycetota bacterium
AGTAAGAAATAAACTAAAATTTTTTGAAATGTCTAAATTTTGTGTGAAACAATTAGCGAGAAATAAGCAATCGGAAAAAGGATAAGTAATAACTGAAGCTAAACTAGATGAAAAAATCGAACAATGGTTCGAATAAACTGGACATTTCAAGCCAAAGATGATTTGAAAAGTATTGCAGAATATATTTCAAGAGATTTAAAACGATATGTTAAACTTTAGGTTTTAACAATACATCATACAGCAAGAGACTTTACAAAAAGAAATATTAAATAAATACGCAAGACAACAATGTTCGGATGAAATCCTTATGAAAAATACTCGTTTATATATAATCCTTTTTATTTTAGTAACTTTTCCGGCAGCCCGGATGCTCACGGCGCAGACGCGTGATGCTGCGGGTGAAGCGGACTTTTTTGTTGCAAAAGGCATGTTTACGGACAAGCTGTATGATCTTGCTGCCAATCAGTTTCGCGATTTTTTGCAAAAGTATAAAAACAGCAGCTATTCCGAAGAAGCACAATTTCTGCTAGCCGAGTGCTATTTTCAAATAAAAGACTACACGCGGGCCTTGTCCGCCTATCGCGAACTTTTGGCCGGTTATCCGGCTGTGGGAATGCGCGACAAGGCGCAATTTCGCATTGGCGAAACACTGGTTCATGCAGAAAAATACGATGATGCTATAAAAGCATTTAAACAATTCTTTGCCCAACACAGCAACAGTCCGTTGCTGCCAAACGCCAATTACTGGTACGCGGAGGCGCTTTATCGTTCCGGCCGCAAAAATGCAGCGTTGAAATATTATGTCAAAGTTTATCACCAGGATCCCAACGGCCCACTCGCCGATTACTCCTTTTATTCTGCAGCCTACATTTATGAAGAAATGAACAAGTGGGATGAAGCGATGCGGGCGTATCAAAAACTGATCGAAACGCATCCCAAAAGCCCGCTTGTTGAACAGGCCGCTTACCGTCTTGGGTTTTCAGCTTACGGCAAAGGCGATTATGACGGCGCGATCAAATATCTTGGCGCAGCACTGCAAAAATACCCCAAAAGTGCCTCGCGCGGCGAAGCGCAGTATTTTATCGGCGAGGCGTTTTCCAAGAAAAAGGACTATGCCAAAGCGATCAAGGCATATCAAATTATTGCCGCGCAAACAAACCATGAATTTGCCGACGATGCACTTTACAGTATGGGCTGGGCTTATTACGAGACGGGCGATTATGCACACGCTGCGGAGGCTTTTAACAAAGTAGCACAAATCAGTAAGGATGCAGAGCTTTTACCTTCTGCACTTTTTCAGGCAGGAAGAAATTTGCTGCTGACAGGAAACAAAGCCGCGGCTGGCGAAGCATTTAAAAAAGTCATCGCAAATTACCCCGATTCCAAAGATGCGCCGAACGCGCTTTTCGAACAAGCCAGCCTCGATTTTGAAAACAAAAACTATTCCAGTGCCCGTCAGTATTTTATCCTCATCGTGCAAAAACACCCCTCTTCGGATGTAGCAAGCGAAGCCTCGCTGATGATCGGCGAATGTTTTTTAGCGGAAAAAAATCTCGACCAGGCCGAAAAAGCATATCTTCTGGCGGCGGAAAATTTCAAGAGCAGCAAAGTGCAGGCTGTGGCAAACTACAAGCTGGGTTGGATTCAGCTTGAAAGAAACAAATTAAATAAAGCGCTGAACTTTTTTACAAGGGTTTTGCAAAAATATCCACAGAGCGAAATAGCGGATGACGCGCTTTTCTGGCAAGCGGAATCTGATTACAAATTAAAAAATTACAAACAAGCTTACAGCCGCTACAACCAATATATCAAGCAGTTTCCCGATTCGGCGCGTATTGGAGACGCCTGGTATGGCGCAGGGTATTCCGGTCTGAAGCTGGGAAACTATACCGAGGCGGCAAAAGCTTTCCACAAGGCTGCGGAAATTTCCCGGGACAGGTTAGTCAAACTCGATGCCAGAATGCGTGAAGGAGACGCGCTCTTTAATGCAAAGGCCTATGTTCGGGCGATTGCCGCATACAAAAGTGTTCTCGACCAAAACGGCGATAATCCGTATAAAGCGGAAGCGCAATTTCAGATCGGCCAAAGCCATTATCGCAACGGCGCCCTGGGCGCTGCGCGTCGTGCTTTTGATGCCGTTGTTAGCAAGTATCCTTCATCCAAATACGCGCCGGAAGCCCTTTACACCAGCGGCAGGGCTTCATTCCGCAGCAACGATTACCAGACGGCCATACAGGATTTTCAACGGCTTTTAACCACATTCCCAAACAGCGCTTTTGTTGATGATGCCACCTATTCCCTGGGAGACTGTTACTACAATTTGGGGAAATATGATCAGGCTATTGCCCAATACCAAAAAGTGATCGACGAGTTCCCCAAGAGCGATCTGGTCGATGACGCCGTGACGGGTTTGCAATGGTCTATGATGCAAAAGGGCGAATCACAGCAAGCCATGAGCGTGGTGGACAAGTACGTAGACAAACTTCAGGACAAAGGCAAGGCTGCTGAAATTCTTTCCCGTAAAGCCGAGTTTTCCGAAAACCTGCAAAAATATGATCAGGCCGTTTCCCAACATAATGATGTTATACGTCGATATCCGGAATCGGAAGCCGCCAAAAGCGCCTATTTTGCTATTGGCTTGGATTATCTTAAACTGAAAGATGAAAATGCTGCGTTGGCATCTTTTCGAAAACAGTGGCAGACATACCCGGAAAGCAAACATTCTCCCGAAGCGCTGCTCAAAGCGGGAGAGATTTTTCTGTCCCGAAAAGATTATCAGCAAGCCATTCAAACCTTTAAAAAAATTTTAGACGATTATCCCCAATCCGAATCCGTTGGACCGGCAACCTATAGAATCGGTTTGACCTATTTGCAAATCGGAGACTATGAGCAGGCACAGTCTTTTTTCAACAATGCTATTGAAAACGGCAAAAGTAAACGAACAAAAGATATGGCCGGACTTGGACTGGCGCGAGTTTATCTCAAAACACAACGCTATCCGAATGCCATAGAAAATCTCAAAAAAGTTTTATCCGAAGCGGACAAGGACATTTCCGCCGAAGCACAATTCCTGATGGGTGAAGCGTATAGCGGGCAGGAAAACTGGCAAGCGGCTGTTGTGGCGTACTTGAAAACGAAATATTTATATGGAAATGAAACACGCTGGGTTGTTCCCAGTATTTTCCAAGCAGGACAATGCAACGAAAAGCTGGGACGCCTGGCCGATGCACGACGGTTGTATCAGTCCATTCTCAAAGATTATGCCGCCGAAACCGAATATGTAAAAAAAGCACGGCAAAGGTTGAAA
>JAACEJ010000580.1 GCA_011682565.1 Actinomycetota bacterium
CCTTTGGCGGCGCGGTAATTTGATCCTGGCCTTTGGTACCGGCAAAATCCGTATGACCCGAAGGAAGCCCCACTTCAACGGTGTGCACCCGACCGATGCGACCGTTTCTCACCAATTCACTGCCAAATCGAAAGTTGGATTGCGATCTTTGCCAACTTCCGGTTTGCCAGATTCGGTCATATCTTTTAACCGCATTGCACATGGCGCGGCCTTCACCCAGTGTGTGCGAAAACGGCTTTTCGCCATAAATATCCTTACCCGCTTCTGCAGCAGCTATGGCCGGAATGGCGTGCCAGTGATCCGGCAATCCGAGAGAGACGACATCGATATCATCGCGCGCTAAAAGCTCGCGGAAATCATGGTAAACGGAGCAATCCTGATTTCCATATTTTTTGTTGACCAGGTTTCGTGCATTTTCGAGGTGATTTTTGTCGAGATCACAGACAGCGACAACCTGTACATCCGGCTCTTTCAGAAAATTGTTCATATTGCTCGTTCCCTGCCAGCCCACGCCAATGCAGCCCATGGTAATTTTATTCCCAGGCAGCACGGCTCCGTTCTTGGCGAAAACCGTAGACGGAACAATAGTTGGAAAGACACTCGCCGCTATTACAAGTCCTGCTCCGGTTTGAAAAAATTCTCGTCGATCCATTTTCTTCTTGTCAGTCAAAAATATTTTTCCTCCGCTTTATAAATAGAGATGCCAGGGACTGCGCATGGGACGTGACAGCAAACGATCAGCTTCCAGATCATTGACAAACTTTTCCGTTTCAGGATTCCATCGGAGCTTCCGCCCGAGCTTCATGGCCGCGATTCCAAGATGTCCGACCATTATTGAATGATGCCCGGCATAAACGGGCGCCACAGTTTGCGATCTTGTTTTCACACAATCCAGTAAATTTTGTTTATGATCATCACTCTTATAAAGATGTATTTCATTGGGTTTGATGACCGTTTTGAGCAATGACTTCGGGCTGGCCTCGATGCCGCTTCTGTTCACATGCACCCACCCTTCTGTTCCTTCAAAGCGCACGCCCATTTTTTGCTGTCGGCTGTCGGCAACAATCATGGTAAAACCTTCGCGGTACTTGCAGACAAAACGATAAGCTTCGACTGTATCAAAAAGACCGTCTTTTGCTTTCGGCCAGGTGCCGGAGCCTTCAATCTCCACAGGTGCAGAGTGCTCGGTGTTCATACCCCAGTTGGCAATGTCGATATGATGACCTGACCAGTCGGTAATCTGGCCGCCGGAATAATCACTGATCCAGCGAAAATTCCAAAAGCAGCGTGCAGGACTATACGGCGCTTTCGGCGCTGGACCGAGCCACATATCGTAATCAAATCCCGGAGGTACGGGAGCCGGTTTGGTGCTTCTTTTCTGGATGCTGTTCCCATAAGGCAGGCCGACTTTGACCGTATGCACCTCGCCGATGCGTCCGTTGCGAACAAGCTCGCAGGCAAAACGAAAATTCCGTTCCGAACGCTGCTGACTGCCCGTTTGCCAGACGATGCCGTATTTTTCAACGGCGTTTACAATGGCGCGGCCTTCAGAAATAGTATAAGCCAGAGGCTTTTCCGCGTAAATGTCCTTACCCGCCCGCGCGCCGAGGATGGCTGCGATGGCGTGCCACTGATCCGGCAGTGCAATGATGAGCGCATCGATATCTTTGCGCGCCAACAAATCGCGAAAATCGTTGTAGGTTGCACAATCCTTATTGCCATATTTTTCATTCACCATATCCCGCGCCCGGTTGCGGTGGTTCGTGTCCACATCGCACACGGCAAGAACATGCGCCTCGGGCTTGCCCAGAAACCCTTTCATATCATACGTACCCTGTCCGCCTGCGCCGATAAGACCCATGGTGATGCGATTACTTGGAGCAACCGTACCGTTTTTGCCCAAAGCAGATGCCGGAATAAAATACGGAAACCCAATTGCTCCCGCAATGGCAACACCTGCACGTTTTATGAATTTTCGTCGATTAAGATGATCCGGCATAAAATGTCTCCTTTGAAAGAAGGGTTAGAGCTTTACTTTTTTTTGTCAATAATTTGTTTCTGCTGTTTTCTCAATATCACAGTTTGATCTTCCCAAAAGGCTAATTCATCTTTTATTGAGAAATTCGCAATTTTCGCTCTGATTTTATCAGCAGCCTTGTGTTTCATTTCTACACAATCAAATTCTTTATTCATGCTACCAAACCTTAGATGCTGCATTTTGTACAATGCTATTAATTCGCATCAGACGCCACTCTGAAATGTTTTATGTAATAAAGGACATCCTCGCTGCCAAGGTTGTACATGAACAACATAATGATATGTCTTTCTGTAAGAATCTTGTTGTCCGGGCGATTAAATAAAAGATCCGAATTCCAGCGTTTCCGCTACAAGATTCCTTCTGAATGACGCCCTGTGTCAGCTACAATTCTATCTATATTTTTCTGTTTGAAAATTCTTCGCTATGATCTCCACCTATTATTCGAAACGCTATCTCGGAACCTGCTAATTTCTTTACACCGGCAGGAAAGGGATTTACTGATAATTTCTCTACTGAATCGATAATTTTAGGGATATATTTATCGGGAATATTTCGAAATTCTTTATATGCGGATTTTTTCCATTTGATTTTATAGGATTCCATTTCTTTTCAATTCTTTTATTACGCTTTCATGATTGATTGTTTCTTCGTCCCGTCTCTCAGCTACTACAGCAAGGCCTTGCAAATCTTCCAGCAGATTTTCAAAGTCTTTTAGAGATAAAATGACGACTTCTTTTTTTATCCCTTTCTTATCTGTTACAAATCTTAAATTCATTTCTTTTACATCGATCATTTTATTTACCTCTCAGATTATTTTTAGTATGACGAATTAAATTGATCGTTAAAAGGTAAAATCTCATTAATATTGATTATTAGTTCCTAACCTCAGAACCCCCCAGGCTTGTGAGGCAAAGACTTTCGTAAACCAAAAAACATGATGCGGGCTGAAAAACTTGAAAAAACCGCACAGTCCCTGCGGTCAACTTGAGCCATTTTCTAGCCGCTTTTTTTACAAAATTTATGAACATAACAGCAAAAGTATAAATAAGATCTTTTATAATGTTCTATCTTGATCATCATAGAAAAGATTGCCATCAGCCGAATAAAGATCTTGAATTTGAAAATCTTCATTGCATAATAATAATAGGTTTTCTTTTGCCTTTGAATCAGGCAGACAATAATTTATCATATAACTAAATTTATCTTTCTCAAGTGGTAATTTAAAAATATTAAGGGATCTAAATAATTGCAGATGTGT
>JAACEJ010000581.1 GCA_011682565.1 Actinomycetota bacterium
GAGGTTTTTCAGCCGCCGCGGGTGAGCATCTGCGTCACCGGCAGCGAGTTGCGCCATGTTAAAGACAGCGCTAAAGACTTTCAGGTGCGGGACTCGAATTCGCCCATGCTCGCCTCCGCGGTCGCAGCGGCCGGCGGCGAGCTCGTCTCCATCAGCCAAGTCGGCGACGATTTTGACGACACGGTGTCCGCCCTGGCGCAGAGCGCCGAAAGCAGCGACATGATTCTGGTCACCGGCGGCGTCTCCGTTGGCCCACACGACCATGTAAAAGAAGCGGCCGCCCGCAATGGGTTTGTGGAAAAATTCCGGAAGGTGCGGCAAAAGCCCGGCAAACCGTTTTTCTTTGCCGTGCGTGAGAACAAGCTGCTTTTCGGCCTGCCCGGCAATCCGGTATCGGCGTTTATGAACTATATCGTCTATGTCGATCCGCTCATCCGGCGGCTGGTTTCGCCGACATGGCAGCAGATGATGATCATCGCCCGGCCGGAAGCGCCGATCGCTAATAACGGCGGCCGCACCCAGCTCTACCGGGCGTCGCTGGACGATTCGCACACGCCGCCAATCGTCCGCCTGACAACGCACCAGGGGTCGCACATGATCAGCTCGCTGACAGCCGCAGACGGTTACCTGGTCGTAGAACCCGGCGAGAATTTTACTGAAAACGACGACATTATTTTTCACCCTTTTCCATGGAGTTAAAAAATGGGATTTATCGAGGCCATTTGCATCAGCGATAAAAAAGGCGTTGTAAAAAAAGAAATTTCCAGGGCGGAGATGCGGGCGGACTGGGGCATCGTCGGCGACGCCCACGCCGGAAAATGGCATCGGCAGGTGTCGCTGCTGGCCGGAGAGAGTATCGACCGGGTGAAGCAGCTTATGCCCGATCTGGCCCGCGGCGCTTTTGCAGAAAATATCATCACCCGGGGCGTCGAGTTAACGTCGCTTAAAATCGGCGCCCGTCTTGCCATCGGTGACAATATCGTTCTCGAGGTGACGCAGATCGGCAAGAAATGCCACCACGGCTGCGTCATCAAACAAACCACCGGCGATTGCATCATGCCGAGGGAGGGGATATTCGCCAGGGTGATCAGAGGCGGCGTATTGTCGCCCGGCCTGCCTGCACGCATTCAAACAGAACGCTATACCATATCCGATTGATACAAGAAATTTGTCTTTTAGGACTGTGAATTAAACAACTTGACCATTTGCTTTTTTTTAAGCACTATTTTTGCAAGATTTAGTTCGGTGTGCTTGATCAACCTGATTAATTCACGTCCCTTGGAGGATATCCGATAAATATGATCACTCAAATCCGTTTTAATATTTCTATCGTCTGCGCACCGGCAACATTGTGGCCACAAAACGGATGGTCTTGCTGAGATGGTATATTGAAACAGTCAAAACTTCCTTTTGTTCATACAAGGATAGATGAGGCTGCAGATTTTAGGTTGTTCTCATCATTTCAGTTTGTTATATTTGTACTTGTTTTAAAAAGTTTCGGCTGGAACAAGGAAAGGTGCCCCATCGTTCAAAGTTATAATTCCAAATGTTGAATTTAAGTCAATAAGCTTATTAAAGGAGATCACAATGAAAAAAGTAAAAATTTTTCGTTCTGCAATTTACGTTGTATTCGTTGCAAGCCTGCTTACGTTTGCGTGTCAAAAGCAAAACGAATCGACTGCTGCTGTTGCAAAAAAGATAGTACAGGCAAAAATTACAAATGTTGCAAAAGTTGAGCACGGTCAACTGGCCATCGCCGGAGAAGGCGAAGATAAAATTCAGATTGTCAAAGTCTGGGGCACACCCTATGAAATGGGTAAAGCGTACGGCACGCTTTTGAAAACTGAAATCCGTAACTATCTGCCTCATCTCATTAAATTAATGACTGAAAAGGCTGGCCAGCCGGTAACTGTTCTTGATGGAGTTTATGAACAGGCCAAGCCTTTTATTCCCAAACGATATATGGAAGAAATGCGCGGCATAATGGACGGCAGCGGTTTACCTTTGCAGGATATCATTCGTGGCAATTTGATCGGTGAGGCGAGCGAATGGCATTGCAGTTTATTCGGCGCCTGGGGGAAAGCCACTGCGGCGGATGGTCATCTCTATCAGCTTCGCGCCCTGGATTATGAAACGCATGCAAATATTCAGAAATATCCGATCATTGTTGTTTATTTTCCGCAAGATGGACATCCCTTTGCGAATATCACCTGGGCGGGCACTGTGGGCAGTATTTCCGGCATCAGTCAGGCGCGCCTGGCAATCAGTGAAATCGGCGATGATTATGATAAAGAGCACGACACTTTTGCCGGCATACCGTTCATGTTTTTGCTGCGGGATGTTTTGCAATTCGACAATAGTCTCGACGACGCGATTACGCACATAAAAAATGCTCCGCGAACAACTTCATTGATTTACGGCATTGGCGACGGGGAGCTTGGACAGTTGCGCGGTTTCCAGACATCGCACACGTTGTGCAATGTTTTTGATGCGAATAATCTCGAACCCGTAACAAAAACCCACCAGCGAATAGAGGACATTGTTTATTGGGGGATGAGCTGGGATGTTCCGAGATACGACGGCCCGCTGCATGACAAGTTAGTGGAATATTATGGCCATATCAATGCCGATGTTACTATAAATGATATTGTTCCTTCGGTCGGCACGGGAAATCTGCAAACCGTTGTTTACGATTTAACCGCAATGAAAATCTGGGTTGCCAATGCCCGCGCCAATGATGAGACTGGTCCTCTTGAAGCTTATAACCGCCAGTTTGTTGAATTCGATATGAATGAACTTTTTACAAAATAGCATCAAAATCCCGGATGCCTCGTCAGAGGCTCCGGACATTAAAACCGGGCGCAGACAAACGCTGATTATCGCGGATAGAGTTCACTGCAAAAAGTCAACTAACTCAAAAGTAAACACAAAACAACAAGTAAAAACAATTCAATTCATTTTTTATCTGCGTGTATCTGCGAAAATCAGTGTCCAAAAATAAGGGGCTGAACTATGGTAATTATTTAACTTTTAAATAACTGGCGCCTTCATTTGCCAGACATCCGGCGTTAAATGCGCACACAAACTTTTACGAGGAATCAATGAATACAGAAAAACTTTTACCGATTTTTTCAGCCATCTACAATGTCCGCGTCGGCGTTATTGGAGATTTTGCAGTGGATGTTTATTATAATCTGAATAAAAACACAGGCGAGCTGTCCGTTGAAACAGGCAAGCCGGTGCATTACGGTTCTTCCATTACAACCCATCTCGGATCGGCCAGTAATGTCG
>JAACEJ010000582.1 GCA_011682565.1 Actinomycetota bacterium
TCAAATTCCGGGTTGGATTTAAATTGTTCCAGGGCATCTTTCATGCAACCACATTTTTGGCATTTTTTTAAACCTATGCCTTTCTGAAGTTCGGATTGAATTTTATTTAACGTATTATTATTTTTCATAATATTCCCTTATTTACAGTTGTCCTTGTCCACGCAAGAACATTCTTTTGTTTTCTTTTCGATCCACCAAAAACCAATAAAAAGTGAGAATATCGTCGTTATTAAAATAATTGGTTTAGTAAACCCTAAAAAAGATGGCCCAAATAATCCCAGGTACACAGCGAGCATGGGTGAACCGCAACACCCTAAAAGAAAGCAGCTGCCGCCATACAATGCTCCTGTCAGCGTGAGTCCACCAATCATGCCTGCGATACCGGGTTTCTTGCGGTTGCTTTGGAATTTTAAAAATGCATATATTGTAAACGCTCCTGCCAATGCATAGGAGATACCCAGCATAAAGTCCTGCTGTTGAAAATAAAGGAGAAAATAATTCACATCTTTAACCTCGACCCATTGTTTCGATATTTTGATAGAACTTGATAGCGAATAGGCAGCGTGCAGGGAAAAAATTAAAAAGAATGCTCCCAGTGGAATAACGAACCTATTTTTCAATTTGAATGTCTGTTGCATTAAAAATATATTTTCCTTTTTTTGTTTTTTCTAATTTCCCAATGGCGGTAATTCTCGTTCCAGGTTTTGGCGATTGCTGATCATACTTTACAGGCATCATGATACAGGCGTCTTTACATCCCAAAGTAAAAAACGATTTTGATGTAGACTTTACAGTTCCTGAAACGCCAACTATTCCTTTGTAAAGGCCCGGTTGCCTTACGAATTTATCGATCGATACAAGTTGTATATCCCGATTGTTTTTAATTCCTGTGGGTTGTGAAAGATCTCTATTCTTATTTTGAAATAAAAAAATAAAGGATATTAATACTGCCACAACGGCTAAACCAGTGAACAGGATTTTCTTTTGCATTGTTCAAATCTCCTTAAATATGCCGGAATCAATATCCTCTGAAAAACACCAAGCATTATCCAGTAACTTTATGACGCACGGGTCAAGAATGCGGTATAGAATATGGTTTCCGCTTCTTCGACTTGTTATGATACCTTGATTAGCAAGCTTTTGCAGTTGGTTTGATATAGCGGTCGGTTTCATACCTAAAATTTTTGAAATTTCTGTTACACTTAATTCGTTTTCTTTAACAACTGCGTGTAATATCCGCAGTCGTGTGGTGTTGGCGAGCGATTTGAATGTTTTTTCAAGTATTTTTGCATAATTCTCAGAAAGCAGAGGACGCTTTTCAAGTTCAGGTTTTACCGGACAACATGTTATTGCATTCTTTTTCTTCATGTGACTAAACTCCTTACAATAAATTCCACTATTCCACAATATAGTGGAGCACATGGTAAAAGTCAAATCTTTTATACATAGCATTGGCAGACAACCCGTTCTATGCGGCTGTGACTTAAATTTTGCGAAATCTAATCGTCATCGAATTCAACTAGCTGTCGGCCGGATAGCCTTTACGGGTGTGCCCTTTAACCGGATGATATGATTCCCGACTGCAATGGTATTACAAACGACGATTCGTGGCGTCCGCCTGCTCTGTGAACTGATACGAAAAAAGTGACTTTAAAATAAACATGGACAACCAATGAAAGGACAACTCGATGAAATGGTTTTTGCTTTTTGTGCTGGCCGTATTTTTAGATGCCCGGGTCGCTTCGGCGCAAACACTTATTCTTTATGGAGAAAAAGCTACGGACGTACAAAAGAACGCTGCTTCGGATCTCGCGGCTGATATCAACAGGGTTCGCAGCATTCCGGTCAACGCAGAACCGTTCGCCGAACGAACGAGCTATGCGAAATACAAACAATTGATTTTTGTCGGTACCCGCGCCTCTCATGGCGGAATCCGAAAACTTGCTGACAAGGGATTCATCACACTTGCTCAGGATGATCCCGGCTACGAAGCATTCATTCTGCAAACCGTAAAAAACTATCCGCAAAAGGGAATGACTACGCTTGTCATTGCCGGGGGTGATGACCGCGGCACCTATTACGGCGTTTATGAAATTTCCCGGCGCGTGCTCGGCATTGATCCCATGGAATACTGGACCGGAAAACAACCGAAAAAGCCGGATGGTTTTATCATCCCTGAAATTTCTTTTCGTGAAAAATCGCCGCTGTTTCCGTTGCGCGGTTATTTTGATAATGATGACGATCTCATCGCTAATTGGAAGGGGAAAAAGCTAATCATCGAATTTGATACATGGAAGGAAATGATCAATTCCCTGTCCAGGTTACGTTACAATTATATCGATCTGCACGACACATTTGGCCGGGCGGAATTCTGGAACTGGAATTATTATCGCCGTATGTGCGACTATCACACCGATCTTGATCTCGTTGAGAAAATTATCGATTATGCGCATAGCAAAGGCATGCTTGTACAGGCGCCCATGTATCTTGGCTGGGAGTTCTATTCTCTGGATTATAACAGAATCTGTCTGAGTAGATTCTATGATGACTGGATGGAGGTATACAAATATTATTTAACCGAAACGCCAATCGGTAAATGCGATCTGTTTTTGCAAAGACCCCGCGATCCGTGGTGGGATAAAGGTTATGAGTGCTGCCGCGAGACACAAGCCGGCATAAAACCGGGGCCGCTGATGACAAAAATGTTTGACGGCCTGGTGGCGCTGGTTGATAAATATCGGCCCGGCGGCAAAGTAATTTGTGATCTGTGGTCCGAAGGTCGAACTATGTGGCGGGCAAAAGAGTTCACTCCTGCTAAACGTGTTGATATGCTTTGGGCGGACGGCGGTTACGGCTATTACGATGAATGGCCAGGGGATTACAAGGGGCATAATTTCGGCATATATATCCACGCCGGATACTGGCTCAACAATGTGATGCAGGACCCGTATCCTGAGGTGATTAAAAAATCTTCTGTTGAAGCGGCTAAACGCGGGATGGTTTATAACTATTTTGTCAATGGCCAGAACTTTAAAAATTTTATTCTGAATCTGGAAGCCTGCGCTCGCGCAGCGTGGAATCCTTTTGATTTTGATGCGGAAAAATTTTATTTGCAATGGACAACACGATATTTTGGCAAAAATGCGGCACCGGAAATTGTGGCAAGCCTGAAAACATTGCATGAGGCCCATAAACCGATTGGCGGGTTTGCCAAACTCATGGGGCAGACGGTGAGAACGTTGAAAAAAATAAAACGGGGTGAACTTGAAAAGGTTGATTTGAATCCACTT